>VFZQ01000006.1 GCA_016871135.1 Acidobacteriota bacterium
GCGGGCCAGGCGGTGGTTCGCCACAAAGCGTTCCCGCACGCATTCAACGAGGCTTGGCGCGGCCACACGAAAGGCAACTCGTACTATCGCAATCTGGGCAACGGCAAATTCGCGAGCGAGGCCGCGGCGCTTGGCGTCGAAATGGGCCGTTGGGGATGGTCGGCCGACGCGATCGATTTCGACAACGACGGACGCGCCGAGTTGCTGCTTACCTGCGGGATGATGACCGGCGACAAGCAGCCCGATCTGATGGGTTTCTTCTGGCGGCAGGTTGTGGCCAAGACTCCGGCTGACGCGCGCGGCGATGCCGCTTATGAAGCCGGCTGGAACGCGATCAATCAGTTCATCCGCGAAGGCTACTCTTGGAATGGCAACGAGCCGAATGTCTACTACGTGCGCGCCGAGGGCCGTTACCGTGACGCTTCGGCCGAATCAGGACTCAACTTCGCCGACGATAGCCGGGCGTTCGCCGTAACTGAACTAACCGGCGACGGTTGCTTGGACGTGTTGTTGAAAAACCGCCGGGGCCCGCAGTTGCGTGTGCTGCGGAATCGGTGTGGGCAGGCGCGCGAGCGCATCGCCTTTCGATTGCGGGGCGTGAAGTCGAACCGCGACGCGATCGGCGCGCGGATCGCCGTTGACGGCCAGACTAAATGGATCGGCGCTGGATCGGGCTATCTTTCGCAGCATACGAAGACGTTGTATTTCGGCGTCGAAACGGTTAACCACGTGACAGTGACTTGGCCTTCCGGCGCCGTACAAAAATTCGAAGGCCTGAAGCCCGGCCGCCTCTACGACATCAAGGAAGGCGCGGCTCCCGTCGAGGCGCGCGTTTTCAAACCCGCGGCGCCAATTGCGCCCCAAGCCGTGAAGAGCGACAATCAGCCCCGTCTACAAGACACCTGGTTCGACGATCCGGTCCCGCTCCCCGAAAAACAAAAAGGGCCTGGATTGTTTGTCGTAAATGCGGACAATCCGAACCTTCCCGCTTACTCGCTGTTTCGCCGTTACCTGTTTGAGTATCGCGGGCCGTTGGAACTTCCTCTACGACTCCTTCTCAACGCCGACGGGAAGGCGATCAAGATCTACGCCGCGGCTCCGTCGACGGACCAGGTAGCGACGGACCTTCGAGAGCGGCGCGAGCCAATCGGCACGCGTGATTTTTTCAAACTCGGTGCGTCGCTACTTTGGTGTGGCTACCCGGAGCAGGCGCTGCCGTATCTGGAAGCGACTCTGGCCCGGCAACCCGATAACGTCAGGACGCTGGTGTTGGCCGCACAGGTTCACCGCGAAGCGAACCGGTTCGACGAAGCGTCGAAGTATCTCGACCGCGCCCTGGCTGCCGATCCCAAATCGGCCGAGGCTTGGAATGAAACCGGCGGCATTGCGCTGGCACGGGGGCAATACGAACAGGCGTTGGACGCGTTCGAGCAATCGCTTCAGACAAAGAGCAACGCGCTGTACGCGATTCTCAATGCTGGACAGGCGGCGGACAAGTTGAATCGCCAGGCGCTGGCCGAAAAGTACTACCGCGAAGCGCTCAGAGTCGAGCCGGCATCGGCGGAGGCGCTTCAAGGGCTAGGGCTGGCGCTGGCCAAACAATCCAATCTGGCCGCTGCCGAGGAGTACTTGCTGGAGGCGGTCAAACGCAAGCCGGCGCTATCTGGTGCGTGGAACAATCTTGGCGTGCTCTATTCGGCGCAAGGCAGACAGGACAAGGCTATCGATGCGTTAAAGAAGGGCATTGAAGCCGCCCCGCGCGACGAGCAGTTGGCGCTCAATTTGGCCCGCGTCTATGTCCGTGCGAACCGAAAAGGCGATGCGCGCGAGTTACTCCGCCGGCTCCCGGAAAGCCGGGTCGCCCGACAAGCCCTGGCCGAATTGGAAAAGCAGTAGCGAGCGATTGGCTACTGTCTTGCCTTGGCCCCGGTATAAGTGACCTTATCCCAAAAATCGGTTCGGCCCGCGACTCTTGGGTCTCCGGTATCCTTCATCCACTTATCGACTCGCGCGCGCAGCGACTTGCGGACCCGTTCAAACTCCGGTTTCCCGGCCAGGTTCTTCACTTGATCCGGATCGCTCCGGAGATCGTACAATTCTTCGGCCGGCCGTCTGCCGAATACTAAGTCGAAATATGGCGCCGGCTTATCTCGCAAGAGTAACTGCTTCGTCAGAGAATTGTCGACATCTCCGTACGGACCGACCGCCCAGTACAACTCCGGATCTCCCGCCGGCCAGCGTTCCGGCTCTATATTCCACAGATACAGGTACTCCCGGGTTCGGATCCCGCGCACCGGGTACGAGAGGTCTCCGCGCCGTACATTTGCGTGCCGCTCGCGTTCCAGGAACATCGAATCGCGCCGCTTCGAGCCGAATAGGCTGCTTCCGGTTACGCCCCGTGGAATCGCAATGCCGGCGGCCTCCAGAAACGTCGGGGCCAGATCGAGCAGCGACACGAAGTCGTCTCTCCGTCCGCCAGCCGCCGAGCGCGCCGGATAGCGCAGCGCCATCGGAATCCTTACGCCCAGGTCGTAACATCCGGCCAAGCCGCGCGGTATTTGCCAGCCGTTGTCGCTTGTCATCACAACCAGCGTGTTGTCCAATTCGCCGGCGTCTTTTAATAGGTCAATTATTGTGCCGCACTCGGCGTCGAAGCGTTCCACCTCGGCATAATATCCGGCTATGTCTTCCCGCACCGCGGGATCGTCCGGAAGGTGGCGCGGCACCTTTATTTTTGACCGGTCGGATTCGCTTTTCTTTTCCCAGGGAACATGAGGGTCGCGGCTTCCGAACCAGTAACAGAATGGCTGCACCTGGCTGCGTGCGGCCAGGAATTTCTCAAATGACGGAAATGCGGCGCCGGCCGGGTTTCCGCCCTGAGCTGTTCCTGGGCCCCAGCCTTTTCCGGAATACCCGACGTGATATCCCGCTGAGCGCAGTAACGCGGTATAGGCCGGAAAATCCGGCGAGAGCGAGCCATACAGGTTAGCCGCGTCGCGCAACCGGTGCGTCTCTTGCCCGGTTAACAGCGACGCTCGCGCCGGGGAGCACGAGGGGTTCGGCGAAAACGCTTGCGTGAACAAAACGCCTTCCCGGGCGATCCGGTCAAACACCGGCGTTCGCACAACCGCGTCGCCCATGGCGGAAGCATGCGGCGCCGCCCAGTTGTCCGCGAGTAACAGAAGAATATTGGGGCGGCGTCTCTGCGCCATCGCCGCCAGCAGCGCCCGTCGCGTCAGTGCCATCTCCAAAGTCTACAACTGCGCAGTCTCGACCGCCTCCCAACCGCGATCCATGCGTTTCTCCCAGGTCAATCCGTCATTGGTTCGATAATTCCCGCCCGACGTATTGCCGCCTCCCGCACCGATCGCGCGGTTTGAAAGATAGACGTACAGATAGTCGGCGTCGCGAGAGAAGTTCTGTTCCATGCATCCGTCAAGGAAGAAGTAGAATCCCGAACGGACGACTTTCGTCCGCTGTACATCGAGACCCGTGTTGTCGAGCAGATAGACCCGGCAATTGTCGGCCTCGAAGATCATGTGTTTGTCCAGCAGTGTGGTGTGGTAGATCACACTTCCGCGTGTCGCGGCGGCTTTTTCATAAGCGGCCATGCGCTCCTCTGCGGTTGGCGTTCGAAAGAACCATAATCCGGCGGCCGCCGATGCCGCCACGCAAAATCCGAATAGAAATCTTTTCACACCCATACTAGCGCGGCCAGCGCGGGAAACTGGTCAGCGCATGACTATCTGGATCCTCAAGGATTCAGCCACATGCAGTTGGACCCGCCGCTGGCGATTCCGCTGTTGGTACTCAATTCGTCCAGGATCCCCGTGTTCAGGCCCTAAGCCCGTTGGTCAATCCTAAACAGTAGGCTTGCTTCGACAGGTGGTAGGAACCGGCATGACGGCGGTTCCGGCCCACTACTTTTCGACGAAAAAGTGCCCGGCAAAGAGCGCGTCGATGCCTGAAGAATAGAAGCTGCGCACGGCGTCGCGAGGCGTGCAGACCAGGGGATCGCCAAACAGGTTAAAGCTGGTGTTCAAGAGCACGGGGATGCCGAACGCCGGGGTCGCTTTGTGAAGCAATCGCCAGAAGAGCGGGTTGTCGGCCTCATCGACGGTATGCACGCGGACGAGGCCATCGGCCATGACCGCGCCGGCGAACTTGTCGCGGTGGGCGTCGCGGACGCGGCCGACCGTTGCGAGATATCGCGCGTTTGGCCCGACTTCGAAATACTCGCTCGCCAATTCGGCGGGCACCGAGGCCGCGAACTTCCGGTACGGCTCGCGGTGTTTGATGAAGACGTTCAGATTTTCGGTGGAGTAGGGATTGACGGGGCTGGCGAGGATCGACCGATTGCCGAGCGCGCGCGAACCGAACTCCATGCGCCCCTGCATCCAGGCGACGATGCGGTCGCGCCGCAGTTGATCGATCGCGGTATCCAAAACCTCTCCGGTCGTCAGGAATCGCGTGAATCGCAGTTTGCAGTTTTCAAAGACACGCTTAATCTCCTCGACATCCGATTCCGGTCCGAGGCATCCGTTGCCAATCGTCATCCGGCCCGATCCTCCGAGCACGTTGTGCCAGGCGAAGCCGATCGCGCCGAGGGCCGTCCCCGCATTGCCGACTCCCGGGTTGACATGCACATTCTTATAGCGGCCGGAGCGTTCGAGGCGGGCGACCAGAAGCGCATTCGAAAATACGCCGCCGCCCAGACAAAGATTTTCGCCGCTGCCCGCCAGATGCAGCACGATGTCTTCGAGTGCCGACTGCACCGATGCGGCGATGTCGGCCGGGGCTACACCGGCCAGGCCTTCCAGTGCGGGTGGTTGGGCCTCGGCTACCCAATCGCCTTCGAGTGTGAACGCGTCCTTGAACAGCGAGGACTTCACGGGTGTGCCGTTGGTGGAGAGCCACTGAACCTTCTGCTCATCGACGCCGGGATGGAAGCCGAGGTAGGAGGTCACGCGCGAGTACATTTCGCCGAGTGAATCCGGCACGTAGAGCTCACGGTCGGGAATCAGTTGCGGGCCGGAGGCGGACCAGCGGGCGCCGCAGCGGAAGTCGGCGCCATTGTCGAGAGTGAGAACGGTGGCGCGGTCGAAAGGCGAAAAATAGTATGCGGCGGCGGCGTGGGCGGTGTGGTGTGCGGCGACGATGACGCGAGCGTTGGGGAATTGCTTGCGGATGGCCAGGTGAATCTGTGTTTCGAGCGGAAACGGCCGCGCGACCGCGACGATGTCAACGGCGCCGCTGTCGATGGCGGCGAGCTTGAGGACGGCTTCGATCGCCTCAGTCGGAAGCACCGCGGCGGTTGGGATTCGAACGATCTTCTTCTGTTCGACGGCCGCCAGGAGTTGCCCGTCGCTCGCGATCGCAGCGGCGGCGTTGTGCCCGATGCCGCCCAAGCCAAGTATGTTCATAAACTCTCAGGATAACTTGGCGTGAAGGAGTTGCAGTTGGGCGATGGAAAGCTGCTCGGCGCGCAGGCCGCGTTCGGGGAGCTTCGACCAGTCGGCGCCGGGGTAGACGTGCTGCAAGTTGTTGCGAAGCGTTTTGCGTTTCTGCTTGAACGCGAGGCTGACGAAATCGAGGAACGACTGGGCGGGCTGCTGATTGGAAAGCGTGAGCCGGACAACGGCGGAGTCAACCTTTGGCGGCGGCCGGAAGGCGCCGGGAGGGACTTTCATTACGATCTCGACGGCCGCTCGGGTCTGTGTGGTGACGCTCAGGTAACCGTAGTCGCGGGAGGATGGCGCGGCGCCGAGGCGGTCGGCGACCTCCTTCTGAATGAGAAGTACGGCCGGCTGAATCGCGGCGCCAGCCGCGAAAATGCGCTCGAGAATCGGCGACGTGATGTAGTAGGGGAGATTGCCGGCCAGCGCCGCCGGTCCCCACTGGGCGAGGTTGGCGTCGAGGACGTCGGTGTGGTGAACATGCAACCGCGGGCGGCCGGGAAATCGTCGTTGGAGCGCGGCGATCATCAGCGGGTCGAGTTCGACGGCGTGTACGTCGGCGCCGGATGCCAGCAGTAGCTCGGTAAGCGCACCCTGCCCCGGGCCGATCTCGACGATCGTCTCCGGTTTTGCCGCGCACACTTCCGATGCGATGCGTTCCAGCACCGGACGGCTGTGTAAGAAGTGTTGTCCGAGCCGCTCGCCCAGCTTAGCCCTTCACTTCCACCTGGCTGCGCCGGATGGTGACGCGAATCGTGTCGGTTGCCGGTTGGCCGAAGAACTTCGCCGGTTCGAACTTCATAAACAGCAGGTTGTTTTCCACGGCGCGGCGCAGTTGGACGTTTTTCGTCCAGGCCGATTCGTCCTGGGGAACCGTGTAGTCGATGACGCGGCCCGTGGAATCGACGCGAACGTCGATCGTGATCTGATCGAGATTGACTCCAAACGGCGACAGGGCTTCGACTTCAGCCGACTGGAACCACGGGGCCGGCGTGTCGATGTTTTGGCCGGCCTGCCGGACGAATGTCGGCAGCAGCGCACTGAACAACACCAGGGCTGAGGCTAAACCGCCGGCGGTGGGCACGCCGAATGGCCGCCACATTTCGCGGGCCCATCCACGCGCTTGCGCTCGCCACTCGCCGATTCGCGTGGCGAAGCTGCGCTTGGCCGCGCGGCGGGTGATCTCCTTCGAAGCAAGAACGCGGAGTCCGACGGCGAGATTGACCGGAACCGAACGTGCCGGCAACGAATGGACAACGCGGCGCTGATGCTGGGTGACGTTGGCTAAGTCGGCGCAGGAGGCGCACGACGCTTTGTGTTGAATGAGTGCCTCGCGCATTTCGGCCGTCAATTCGGTGTCGTTGATGTCTTCGCACCAAAAGGCGAAAGTCCGGCAATCGATAGGATGCATCATTTCACTGCTCCCGTGAAGAAGCCAAACCCGCCGGTCGCCGGTTTGAGTTCCCGCTGCCCGGCCAGCACTCGCCGAAGCGAGTCGCGGCCGCGAAGGATACGCGACTTGACCGTGCCGAGCGAGATCTCCAAGACATCGGCGATCTCCTCGTAACTTAAATCTTCCAGGTCGCGAAGGATAACGGCGGCGCGAAAATCGGAGTTGATCTCGCGTAGAGCTATTTCGATGAGCGCGTGGCGCTCCTCATTGAGTACAAGTTCGTAGGGGTCGCGGGCTGGGTCGGAGATGGACTCAAGCCACGGGCGGGTGGATTCGTCGTCGGATTCGAGGGCGACCTCCTGACGGCGATGGCGGCTGAACCACCGGCGGTGATTATAGGCTTCGTTGATGGCGATCCGGTAGATCCAGGTTTTCAGCGTGCTCTGGCAGCGGAAATGGTCGATGGAGCGGAAGACCTTCAAAAACACCTCTTGGACAACGTCGGCGGTGTCGGCCGGATCGTTCATCAACCGGTAGACGAGGTTGTAAACCGGCTGTTGGAAGCGGCTAAGAAGAGTTTCATACGCCGCCTCTTCACAAGCTTTCAAACGTTCCACGAGTAGCGCGTCGGAAGGCGCGGTGATGTCGGCGCCTGGGTTGCTCTCGTCCAACCGCACTGTAATTAGCTGTTCGGCCATAGTGCGAATCCCCGTATTCACTAGAATCACGCTAGCACAACCGGCTGCCCGCGTGTCCTGCTGGATGATTGGACGCCGCATCTCCGGAAAAGTTCCCAGGGGGTGGAGAAAAGGCGAAAAAGGACCGATACTAGGGCAGAGATGTCTGCGCAAGAAGCGGTACGGCTGGAGAAAGCGCCCGAGGCGGCGCCGTTGTCGATTCCAGTTCCGAAGTGGCAGTTTTCGCTGGCGGTCTTTCGGGCGTTGCTCGGCGCGCTGTGTTGCCTGCTGGCGTTCGCGGCGTCGTCGAACATGGCGCGCAACAGCGGGTTCTTGTGGATTGGCTTTACGATCTACGCGATGGCGGCGGTTTTTGGTTACAGCTTGGAACGCCGCGGCTACATGCTGCTCAGCCTGCTGATCGACACCGTCTTCTTCCTGATTTGCAGCGCACTGCCGTTTGAGTATGCGACCGGCATCACGGCGCTGTTTTATCTCTACATTCTGATGTCGGCGGCGCTATTGCACACGGCGCGCGAGATTTTTGTCGTTGTGATTGGGACGACGGCGTTCTTCTTCCTCGCCAAACCGGCGGAGGTTTTGGTCTTTTCGCCGGCGGTATTGCTTTCCGGAACGGCGGTCACGGTGATGGCGCTGCAGCGGCAGGCGTTGCAGGAGCGCCTGCGCGCGGCGGCGCGGCAGGCGATGATGTTCCGCTCCGAGGCCGATCATGCCAAGGAGGCCGAACGACAACGGATCGCGCACGATTTCCACGACGGGCCGCTGCAATGTTTTGTCGGCTTCTCTATGCGGCTTGAGGTGGCCAAGCGGTGGCTGGAACGCGACCCGAGCCGCGCGATGGCGGAACTCGAGGACTTGCAGTTGCTGGTGAAGGCGCAATCGGAGGAGATCCGGCAGTTCGTACGCGCGATGCGGCCGCCGGAGATCGATGGCGCGGGGCTGGTTCCGTCATTGAAAAAATTGGTTGAGGGGTTTGAGCGGGACTCCGGAATAGCGGCTGTCTTCGTGGGAAGTTCGACGCGTGTGCAGACATCGGCGGCGACCGCGACCGAGATTTCGTTGATCTGCCGCGAGGCGCTGCACAATGTGCAAAAGCACGCGCAGGCGAAGCATGTGACCGTAGGCATCGGGCGCGATGGCGATGTGTTTGAGTTGTCGGTGGACGACGACGGCAAGGGGTTCCCGTTCAGTGGCGCGTATGGACTTGAAGAGTTGGATCAACTGCGACTGGGGCCGGCGTCGATTCGATCGCGCGTACGGCAGTTGAATGGCGAGATGCTTCTCGATTCGCGGCAGGGCGCGGGAGCGACGTTGAAGATTCGCATTCCACTATGAGGGCTTGGCTGGTTGGCGTGTTTCTGCTGGCTGGATGCGGACGGTATGCCGATTTCACGCTGCCGCCGCCCGTTGGGCCGGCGGGGGAAGGGAAGTGGACTTGGGCGCCTTCTCCGGAACCCGTGCTGAAGAATGGCGGGAAGTATGATTCAGTGGATGCGTTGAATCCGGAGGTCTGGCAGGCCACTGATGGGTGGAGTATGACCTACTCGGGTTGGGACGGGCGTGTCTGGCGAACGCTGTCAGCAAAGTCGAAGGATGGCGTGGCGTGGACGAAGTCGGATCGAGTGATGATCGAACCGAACCCGTCGACTTGGGAGGGGAATTACATCGCGGCGAATGGGTCCGGGCTGTGGTATCAAGCCGGAACGCCGCCCCAGATTGGGGACTCTCGTTCACGGCAGGTCGCCGTTCCGCGTGGCCCGAGGGGGGCATGGGATGAGATGGGAGTTGGCGATCCGTATGTTGTCGGGCGGTACATGTTCTTTCTTGGGCAGGACCGCGCGCGGCGCCAGCGGCTGGGCGTGGCTGAACTTCGCGGCGGTGCATGGTACAAGCTCCGTTCGAACCCCATCCTCGAACTCGGAGAACCCGGCGCGTTTGACGAAAAGGGCCTCGGCGAACCAGCCGTTTGGGAGCAGCACGGCAGATGGTGGATGCTCTATACCGGCCGCGACAAGAAAGAGTGGCGTCGAATCGGACTGGCCGTTTCGCGCGATGGAGTCAAGTGGTCCCGTATCCCTGGGCCGCCGATTATTGACGTGGGCGCGGAAGGAACCTGGAATTCGCGAGTCGTCTGCGATCCGCATGTGATCCAGCAGCGTGACGGCTCGGTTCGCGTGTATTTTGGCGGGGGCAACAAGCCCCAACCGGCTGAGAATCTGAACGGGCAGATCGGTGTCGGCGTATTGCGTTTTGAAAAGTAGTTGGGGCGGGACCGTGGCCGGATCGGCTGTTACGCGCGAGGTCCGGGATCAACGAGAATCGGGCTCATGGATCGTTACCGGCCGTCGTCCCTTGCCCTTCATTTCATTCAGGTCCATAAGGAACTCATCGAGGGCTGACGGATCGGTAACAGGATCTTAGTGCTTAAGCTCCGTGACCGGCGGCTTTGCGCCCGGCGGCATCGGCTTGGTGCGCGGCGGCAGATTTTTCGTGTCTGTCAGGATGATCGCCACCACCCCAGCATACTGCCAGATCCGGTACGATTTGATTGTGTTCGCTCGTATTGTAGTCGCCCTCGCCGCGATGTCGGCCGCGTTCTCTCAACAGCCCGCGCCGAAGGTTCCAGCCAAGATCGTCCGCACGTTTCCTCACGACACGCAGGCGTTCACCCAGGGCCTGGAATTCTCCGGCGGAGCGCTGTGGGAAAGCACCGGAATGGTCGGCCGTTCGGGCATTCGCAAGGTACAACTCGAGACCGGAAAAGTGCTGCAGGAGCTGCGCCTTTCGCCCCCCTACTTCGGCGAAGGCATTACGATCGTCGCGGGCAAGCTGTTCCAACTGACCTGGCAACATCAGACCGGCCTCGTCTACGAGGTGCCAAGTCTGAAGTTCGTCAAGCAATTCTCCTACCCGGGCGAAGGATGGGGCCTGACCAACGACGGTAAGAACATCTACATGAGCGACGGCACCGCGCAAATCCGGGTCATCGATCCGGCGACACAGCGCGAGATACGCCGCATCAATGTTCGCGACGGCGGGCGGCCGGTCGCCAACTTGAACGAACTGGAGTGGGTGCGCGGCGAAATCTACGCCAACATCTGGATGACCGACACAATCGCACGCATTCGCCCGCTCGACGGTACGGTCATTGGCTACATCGACTGCGCTCACCTGCCGCGCGACCGCGAGTTCGCCGACGTGCTGAACGGCATCGCCTACGACCCCGTCGGCCGGCGCCTGATTGTGACCGGTAAGCAATGGGCCCGCATATACGAAATCGCAATCCCCAATCCATGAAGCGACTCCTTCTCCTTCTCGCCGCCGTCTCGCGCGCGCAACAGACCGACGCCACGATTTCCGGAACCGTTACCGACAAGTCCGGCGCGGCGATCCCAAATGCCGAAGTCACCGCGACGCAGCTTGAAACGTCGCGCGCCACAGTCGTCGCATCCAACGAAGCGGGCTTCTACTCGCTGCGCCCCCTGCCGATTGGGACCTACGTCGTTTCGGTAAGGCTCGACGGCTTCAAGCTCCACCGGCAGGATGGCGTCGTACTCACGACCGGCCAAAGCCTCGAACTGAATATCGTACTAGAGCCCGGCGCGGTGAGCGACGCGGTGACCGTGACCGCCGAGGTGCCGCTGCTTGAATCGCGCACGGCCGAGGCGAGCCAACTCATCGAATCGAAGACGATCGAAGACATGCCGATGGGCGACCGCCGGGCAATGAACATTGTCGAGATCACGGGCGCGACCGTTTTCATTCCGAACGAAACCGGGGGTAGTCCGACGTTTTCGCTCGCCGGTGGGCGCGCTGGTTCGCAGATGTTTTGGATCGACGGCGGCGCGGGGCAGAACATGCGGCTCGGCGTGGCGTCGACCAACTGGGATCCGCCGATCGAAACACTGCAAGAAATAAAGATCATGGGCAACGGGTTCTCGGCTGAGTTCGGCGCGTCGGCCGGCGGCGTTGTTATCGCAAACACGAAGTCGGGCACCAACAAGTTCAAGGGCTCGCTGTTTGAGTACTTCCGCAATCAAGTCCTCGACGCTCCCAACTTCTTCTCGCCGATTATCAATGGCGCCAAGCAACGTCCCGCACTGCGTTACAACGTTTTCGGCGGCACCATCGGAGGGCCCATCATCAAGGATCGGACGTTTTTCTTCTTCGCCTACGAAGGTTCGCGCCGCGGTGACGGCACGATCCGCACACTGACCGTGCCTTCGGATCTGGAACGGCGCGGCGACTTCTCGCGCACCGAAAATGCGCGGGGGCTTGCCGTCGTTTATGACCCATCGACCACCCGCCGCAACGCCGCCAACGCAATCATCCGCGATCCGTTCCCCTCAAACATTGTGCCTTCGAATCGCATCGATCCCATCGCGGCGAGGCTCGTACCCTTCTTTCCCATCTCCAACCGCACAGCCGACGATCGAACCGGCGCCAACAACTTCCGGCTGAACGACGTCAACCGCACTACGAGGAACAACTACACGCTGAAGCTCGATCACACGTTGAGTGATAAGAACAAGCTGCTCTACCGGCTGCTCTATTCCGACGACATCAGCGCGCGATCCAGCGTCTACCCCGTGCCCGCGGCCGATACCGTCAACCAGTCGAACGGAAACGTTGTGTTTCACTACGGCGCCTGGACGCGCCTCGTCTCGCCGACTGTGATCAACGAACTGCGAGCAACGTACGGCGATCGCACCTTCCGTTCCTTCTCGCGCGGCACCGGCGAAGGCTGGCCCTCAAAGCTCGGACTCAACGGTGTTAGCGACGACTACTTTCCAAACATCGCGCCCGCCGCCTATGCCGCGCTCGGCAGCAGTAGCCAAGACCGCCAGCAATTCCCCATCCGCCAGGCGCAGATTGCCGAATCGATGTCGTGGATTCGCGGCAAACATTCGCTCAAATTCGGCGGCGAGTTTCGGCCGTCGTTGAACCATGAGATATTGCGTTCGACGGTTTCGGGCCGCTATGTTTTCTCACGCGGGTTCACGGGCGCGGTTGGCAACGCGTTTACCGGCAATGGCTTCGCGACGATGCTGCTTGGTATTCCGACGAACTTCGAAACGCGCGAGACCGATGAGCTTGATCGCTACTCGCTCTACTACGCGGGCTTCGCGCAAAACGACTGGCAGGTCAGCCAGTCGCTCACCCTCAACCTCGGCGTGCGCTGGGAAGCAGACTCGCCGATGCGCGATCGCAAGAATCGCATGAACTCATTTGACCCACTGACGATCAATCCTGTCTCGGGTAACCCGGGCGTCGTAAAATTCCTCGGCGTGAATGGCTACCGGAGCACGCCCTACGACGGGGATTGGAACAACTGGGCGCCCCGCGTGGGCATTGCATGGCGGCCGTTCGGTTTGAAGAAAACCGTCGTGCGCACCGGCTTCGGCGTGTTCTTCGCGCATCCGTTCAGCCGGGCGGTGCCGAATTCGGCGACGCTCGGTTTCGAGCAGTCCGCACAGCTTATCCTGCAGGACAACAGTGAGACGATTCCGTACACGCTTTCGCGCGGGCTGCCCGTACCTTCGTCGACGCGTCCGCCGCTTGATGACAACTTCGGCGCCGTCCGGCCGAACATCAATCCCACACAGGCGTTGACGTATTTCGAGATCAACCGGCGCACCGGTTATTCGCTGCAATCGAGCTTCCGCCTGCAGCACGAACTGCCCGGGCGAATGGTCGTCGAGTACGGCTACATCGGAAATCTCTCGCGCAAACTGCCGAGCAACAATTTGCAGACCAATCAGATTCACCCTTCGCTGCTCGGCCCCGGCGCCGGAAATAAAGATCGCCCATTCCCACAGTTTTCCGGAGTGTCGATTGTCGCGCCGACGATTGGTGTTTCGTCATATCACGCCGGTCTGGCGCGCGTCGAGAAGCGTTTTTCTCGCGGTTTCAATTTGCAGAGTACGTACACGTGGTCGAAGTTTCTCGACAACGCCGACGCCGGCAGCAGCGCCTTTGGCAACGAAGGCGCCGCTTTCTCGAACTTCTACAATCGCCGCTTCGACTGGGGGCCGTCCGAGCTCGATATCCGCCACCGCTTGACGCTGAGTTCGGTGTATCAGCTGCCGTTCGGCAAGGGCAAGCGCTGGTTGAAAGAAGGCGTGGCGCGCAAACTCGCCGGCGGGTGGTCGGCCAGCGGCGTGTTCGTCAGGCAGTCCGGCGGGCCAGTCACCGTGACCACGCAAACGAATACGACCTTCGCGTTTTCGGCGGGCGCGCAACGCGCCGATGTCATCTCCGATCCAAATCTGCCGCGCGGCGACCGCTCGATTTTTCGCTGGTTCAACACAGCGGCATTTCAGCAGCCGCCTAGCTACACGTTCGGCAATCAGGGCGTCGGGCTGATCCGCGCGCCAGGGATGACAAACTTCAATGGATCGATCTTGCGTAACTTCACCTTCTGGGACAACAAGACGTTGCAGTTCCGCGGGGAGATGCTGAACGCGCCGAATCACCCGAATTTCGGCGTACCTTCGCAGGTGTTCGAAGGACCCGGGTTCGGCATCGTCAATTCGGCGCGGCCGGGCCGTCAGGTGCAACTCGGAATCCGCATCGTATACTGAGCGCATATGATCCGGAATTTGTTTTTCCTCGCGGCGATGGCGATGTTTGGCCAGAACCCCGACATGCGGTTCTACGTCCTCGGCATCCTGGAGAAGGGTGACAAGTGGACGCCCGAGGTGACGGAGGAGACCAAGCAGATCCAAGCCGGTCACATGGCCAATATCAAGCGGCTTGCGGATGAGAAGAAGCTGCTTCTCGCCGGTCCGCTTGCGCAGGAAGGTGGCGACATGCGCGGCATTTTCGTATTCGACACCGATAAACTCGAGGATGCGAAGAAGTGGTGCGACAGCGATCCCGCCGTGCAATCCGGCCGTTTAAAGGTGCGGCTGATTCGTTGGTATTCGGTCAAAGGGGTCGGCGTCACGCCGCCCGTGAAGTAGCCGATGGCGGTGACGTTGATCGGAATCGCGGGGCCGTCCGGCTCCGGCAAGAGTGAACTCTCGCGTCGCCTGGCGGCAGCTGAGGGCGCGCCGATTGTGTCGCTCGATTCCTATTACAAGGACCTCGCGCATGTGCCGCTCTCGGTGCGCGAGAAAACGAATTTCGACGACCCGGCCTCGCTCGACGACGTTTTGATTCTTGATCACGCGCGGCGCCTCGCCTCGGGCGAGCGCGTTGAAGTGCCACACTACGATTTCGCTACACACACCCGCGCGCCTGGCATCGACGTCGTGGAACCCGGCGCTGTCGTTATCATCGAGGGGCTGTTCACGCTGTTTTGGAACGAACTGCGCGATCTGCTGACGACGAAGGTTTACGTCGATCTCGAGGACGAGACCTGCTTTGCGCGCCGCAAAGAGCGCGATGTGAGGGAACGCGGGCGTACGCCCGAATCCGTCGACCGTCAGTATGCCGAAACCGTGCGACCGATGGCGGAGAAATTCATCTGGCCGACGAAGCGGCACGCGGATCTGATTATTCGTGGGGACGCGGTGTTGGCGGAATCCGTGGACACGGTGCTGCGACGGGTTAAAGCCCCATCGACTTCCTGATCACGCCAAACCCGGCCGCCGTCAACCGCTCCACCGTCTTCATCGCCGCCTCGCGTTTGCGCTGCGCCGCCGCGTAGTCGCGATGCACCGCCAGTAGCGCGTTGCCCATTTGTTGAGGCGTCGCCGAAGCCAGATGGAACGCCCACTCGCCGATGCCGATATCGCGGAACATTTCCGCCTTTTTCCCAAAAGCCCACTCGAAGCAGTGCAGGCACGGCAGCCCGTTCGCCAGCGCCATGATGTTGCCGTGCGGCTCCATGTTGAACATCGTGCGCGAGGAGAGAAATACGCTCAGCGCTTCGTCGGGCAGCCAGAAGGTCTTGCGCAGTTTCAACAGCGGCTTCACGTCGTCGGGCATCGGGTCGATCAACTGTTGTTTGCCGAGCTCGATCTCGCGATCATCCTCCGGCGCGATCAGGATCGGCAGCCTGGTTTCTCGCGCCCAGCGAATCAACACTTCGCGCATCTTTTGGACATACTCCGGCCCGCGCTCGCGCACGCCTGGCCGGTCGAGCACGGCGTAGTGAATCATCGCGATAAGAAATTTTCCCGGCTCTAGTCCTTCGCTGAGCAAGTATTCGGCGGCCACCGCATCGTTGCGCTGCTTGAATTGAAAGGCGATGTCGGGCGCGAAGGCGATGTGCGGGCCGGCGACGCCCGCGTCCTTTAATATGCCGACCGAGATCGACTCGCGTGTAAACAGAAACTTCGCGCCGGAGAGAATCTGCCGCAGCACAATATTAGCCGGAGGGTTTAATACGTCGAACGTCTGCGCCCAAGTGCCATAAGGCTTGCCCGCGTTGGCCGCCAGATGCAACGGCGTGACGGAATTGATCGTGCGCTCCATGTCGTGCGTGCCGTGCAGGCCGTAGTTGATGACCATGCCGGAGTTGTAGAGGAAGAGATCGGTGTCGCGGAACGCTTCGAGAATGTGCGGCGGCGTCGGCTTGCCTGGCGCGGTCGCGCCGCCGTCGATGAACTTCGCGTTCGGAAAATCACGGCGGATCATCGCGCGGCAGGGTTCGTCGATGTTCGACGCCCAACATGTCACATCTGCTTCGGGGATGAACCGTTGCAGCGCGCCGAGCATCGCGGGCGTAAATGCGACATCGCCGATGTTGCGCATCTGCCAGCCCGTGCGGAGCAGGATTTTCTTGCGTGCCGCACGCGGTTGCGCCAGTAACGGTGTGGAGAGGAATGTTCGGCGGAGCATTGTCTCCGACATTCTATCGCTACAACCGCAAATCCAACCCGCGTTCCTTGTTAAACCGAATCGACGATTCGCGATCCAGCTCGTCCAGCTTCACGCTCGCCTGTTTATGATCCGGCTGCACAAAGTGCAGTGTGTCGTTTTCAATCCAAAACGCCACCGACTGCCGCAGAGTTCCGTCCTTTAGCGCCAGCAAAAACACCTTGGCGGCGCTCGGTGTAAAGTTCTCAAATGGTTTGCTGACGTTGCCGTACTCGGTCATCACCGGCCGCGCGACTTCTTGCCGGTAGTCCGGATTCACGACCAGCACGGGTGCGGCGGGCGCAGGCGCGGACTGTTGATTGAAAATCACAACGGGCGGAGCGGCGGGTTGCATGATCGGCTGATACGGCAGCGGCAGCCACGTCGCCACCGGATAGATCGGCGCCGCGCCGGGCCGCGAAGGAATCGGCCTGCCGGAGATCGAGCGGCTCAAGTTGGTCGCGTGATTCTCGAGCGGCGGCGGAAACATGCTTGGCCAGCCCGTCGAATGCTGCGGGAACTGCGGCTTGGGCGGATGCTGCGCGAGAAGCGGCAACAGAATCGTCGACATCAGAAGGAAGCGCATCTACCATTGAGACTACTCGCGGAGCCGCCCGGTTGCAAGCGGATTCTATAATGAGTCATGACGGAGACACGCCACTCGGTTTGCGCGCTCGACTGCCCGGACGCCTGCGGTTTGCTTGTTCAAGTTGAAAACGGCCGCGCGACAAAACTGCGCGGAAATCCCAATCACCCGGTAACGCGCGGCTTCCTTTGCGCGAAGGTGACGAAGTATCTCGATCGCGAGTATTCCAAAGACCGCCTTCTCTATCCCATGCGGCGCGCCGGCAAGAAAGGCGCCGGAGAATTTACGCGCATAACGTGGGACGAGGCGCTCGACACCATCGCCGAGCGCTTCAAGCATGTCTCCAATGAGTGGGGTTCGGAAGCCATCCTCCCATACAGCTACGCCGGTTCGATGGGCCTGCTTAACGCTAACGGAATGGATCGGCGGTTTTTCCATCGCATCGGCGCATCAAGGCTCGACCGCACGATTTGCGCCAGCGCCGGTTCTGCCGGTCTGATGGCCACGCAAGGCCTTCGCTACGGCGTTGATCCCGCCGACTTCGTTCACGCGCGCTTTATCTTGGCCTGGGGCGCAAGCATTTTGTCCACCAACGTTCACCTCTGGCCGTTCATCGTCGAAGCCCGCCGCGCCGGCGCCAAGTTCGTTGTCATCGATCCGTACAAGACCAAGACTGCTGAACTCGCTGATCGCCACTACTTCATCAACCCAGGCAGCGACAAAGCGCTCGCGCTCGGGCTGATGCACGTCATCTTCCGAGACGGCCTGCACGATGCCGACTACATCTCGCGTTATGCCCAAGGCGGCGACGATCTCGAACACCTCGTCAGAGATTACACGCCGGAAGCCGTCGCCAAATGGACAGGCCTCGATGCCGCCGACATCGTCGAACTCGCGCGCGAGTATGCCAACAAACGCCCCAGCGTGATTCGTCTCAACTACGGCGTGCAGCGCAATCCGAACGGTGGCACCGCGGTCAAGGCGATCGCGATGCTGCCCGTCGTCACGGGCGCGTGGCGCGAACTCGGCGGCGGCATGCAGCTGTCGACTTCGCAGACGTTCGCACTCAATCGGCCGGGTCTTGAAATGCCCGAGCTGCAGCAGAAATCGAAGCTCGGCCGCGAAGCGCGTCTGATCAATATGAGCGAACTCGGAAAGGCGCTGACTGAAGTCGACGATCCGCCCGTGAAGGCGATGCTTGTTTACTGCTCCAACCCGGCAGCGGTCGCGCCCAATCAGCACGCCGTGCGCCGAGGCATGGAACGCGAGGATCTATTCACCGTGGTCATCGAGCAGTTTCAAAACGACACCGCCGACTACGCCGACATCCTTCTTCCAAGCACGACATTCCTCGAACATACCGATCTCTACGGCGCCTACGGGCATCATTACATCCAACTGGCCCGCCCTGCTCTCGAAGCGCCTGGCGAGTGCAAAAGCAATGTCGAAATCTTCCGCCTGATCGCAAAGCGTATGGGTATCGACGAGCCGGCCCTGCAAGCGACCGACGATGAGATGATCTCAACGCTTCTTGCATCGGGTCACAAACACATGGACGGTATCACGATCGAGTCCCTCGACGAACAGCATTTCCAGCGCCTCAACATTCCAGATCAATGGCTGCCGTTCGCCGAGGGCGGATTCGGTTTCCCCGATGGCAAGGCGCGGCTAAATCTCGACGGCCTTCGCTATCACCCCACGCCCGAATCGCGCTTTGGTGAAGACCGCGGCGAGTTTCCGCTCGAAATGATCTCGCCCAAAGCGCACGACGCGATGAACTCGACGTTCAACTATCAGGAACCGCTCGATACCGAAACCGCGACGGTCTGGATCAACGCCGAAGACGCCGCCCACAGGGCCATCGCTCATGGCGATAAAGTCAAAGTGTTCAACGCCCGCGGTAGCGTCGAACTGACCGCGCGAGTCGATGGCAAGACCGCTCCGGGCGTCGTTGCCGTGCCCGCAGTCCGATGGCCGAAGAAGAGTCCGAATCGCTCCGGTTTAAATACGCTCATCTCGGATCGCTTGACGGATCTCGGCGGGGGTGCGACATTTTATAGCTGTCTGGTGGAAGTGGAAAAATGCAAAATCGAACTCTGATTGCCCTCGTCGCGCTGGCGCTTTCAACGTCCGCGTGCAAGAAAAAACAGCCCGTTGAGTACGTGCAGGAAGGCACGTCGCAGTTGACGGGTGTGGTGAATGTAGCCGATCCTCGCGCCGCCGTGCAGATGCTTCGCGGCTTCCATGAACTCGAAAGCAACGCGTGGCGATGGACCGCTTCGAAGTTCGCCGTCGCGCTGCGCCCCCCCAAGGACACCTCAGGTGGCGTGAAGGTCTACGCCGAGATCGTTGTGGCCGACGCGGTCGTAGACAAAGTCGGGCTTCCCACGGTGACAGTAACTATGGATGGCCGCGCGCTTCCGCCGCTGAAGATTGTGAAGACCGGACCGCAGCGTGTCGAGTGGGACGTGCCCGTCGAACTTCTGAAGGGTGATGTAGTCACCGCCGAGTTCTCGGTCGATAAGTTTCTTGCCGCCGGACAGGTCGAACAGCGCGAACTTGGCCTGATTGTCAGCGTAGCCGGTCTGCAGAGTTCGAAGGCGGCCGCTCCGGCTGCCAAATGACCGCACGCTGGGCCGCGTTCGCAGCCGCGGCGGCGGCGTGTTTGGCGCTCTACTGGCCGGGTCTGGTCACATGGTTTTCCATGGACGATTTCGCGTGGCTGGGGCTGCGCCTGTCGATCTTCAACGGTCACGATTTTTTCTCAGCTCTTTTCTCGCCCAAGGCGCAAGGCACCGTCCGGCCGATCTCGGAGCGGCTGTATTTCCTCGGCCTCGAATGGCTTTTCGGATTGGATCCGCTGCCGTTCCGTATCGTGGCGTTTTCGACCCAGATTCTCAATCTATGGCTGTTGATCCGGTTGGCGGAACGGGTTACGGGATCGGTCGCCGCCGGCTTCGCGGCCGCGCTGCTGTGGCTCGCAAACAGCGCCCTCGGGCAGGCGATGTCCTGGTCGTCTGCGTACAACCAGTTGTTGTGGCCGGCGTTCATGCTCGGCGGTTTGCATTGCCGCTGGACGTATCTCGAATCGGGCGAGCGCCGCGCGCTTCTCCGCGAATGGCTGTTGTTTGTGCTCGGCTTCGGCGTCCTCGAACTGCAGGTTGTATACCCGATGTTGGCGGGAGCGCTAACCGTGCTGTATCGCAAGGAGCGCTGGCGCAGCGTGATCCCGATGTTCGTCGCCGCGGCCGTCTATGCTGCGATGAACCGCGGGATGGCCAAGCCACAGGCGAACCCCATGTACCTGCTCCACTGGGACGCGAGCATCTTTCAGACCTTTGCTCACTACGTTCACATGTCGATGGGCGTTTGGCGGCCGGGCGGGGAAGCGGCGGTTGAACCGTGGCAGAACTGGCTGCAACTGGCCGCGGCGATTCCCGCTGCCGCGGCACTGGCCTTGGGGCTATGGAAGCGCGACAGATGGGTGCTATTCGGCATCGCTTGGTTTGTGGCGGCGCTGCTTCCGGTGCTTCCGTTGCGCGATCACGTCAGCGATTATTACCTGACGGTTCCAGTGGCCGGGCTGGCGCTGGCGATCGGCGCGGTGGCGGCGCGCAACCCGCTGCTGGCAGCATTGCCGGCGGCGATGTATCTCGCATCGTCCGGGTACGCAGCGCGTATCGTCGTCAATTACAATTCTGATCGCGCCGAGGGTGGACGAATACTCGTCGAGGGCGTCAAGCAGGCCTCGGCGCGCAATCCGGGTAAGATCATTCTGCTGACGGCCGTCGGTTCCGACCTCTACTGGACCGTGATGAACGATGAGGTCTTTCGGTTGATCCCAGGTATCGAAGTCTACCTGGCGCCCGGCGCTGAGGACAACATTCAGAAGAATCCGGAATTGGGGGATCCCGCCCGCCACGTGCTCGCCGCGCCCGTTGCGCTGGCTACTTTGAAACAGGATCGCGCCGTCGTCTATTCCGCGGCGGGACCGAAGCTGCTCAATGTGACGGCGATTTGGAAAGAGATGGCGGTTCGCCGGTGGGAGACCGCGCTGGCCCCGGTTGTCGACGTGGCCCAGCCGCTGCTGGCAGCGCAAATCGGTGCAGGCTGGCACACGATCGAGGGAACGTTTCGGTGGTCCACGGGGAGTGCGAAAGTGCGGCTCGGCGGCAAGCCTGGCGCGCGGGAAATCCATGTAAGCGCGTTTCGACCCATCGATGGCGACCATCGAGCGAACGTGGAGTTGGAGTTGTGGGTCAAAGGCCGCCGGATCGGCGCATGGCCCGCGACTCGAGGGGAGTCGCTTAAGATTAGCGCGGCGGTTCCAACAGATTTGGATGTATCGGTGCCGCTTGAAGTGGAAGTACGAGTGAATCCTCCGCTAATCGAGTTTGGCGCCGGCGGCCGTGAGTTGGGTTTAGTGTTCGGAACGATCGGGCTGCGCTGATTCGGGGCCGCCCGCGGCTGTCGCTTCGTCAGCAGCGCATTGGCCGCGAAGGCGGCGAGTTTCGATCCCGAAAAACGAACCGGGGCGAGTCCGTTGTGCGGCGTCGCAGAGCCACAAAGACAAGGCCCAGCCGATCATCCCGTGCAAGGGCGGGACGTTCTGACGCGCCGGGGTGCGGTACGGGACGCAAGTCTTGAACGGATTGGGTTACTTTCCGCATTCGAGCTTCGCCTTGTTCAAATGCCGAACGCCGTGTATCGTTTTGGGGCAGGAAAAGTCCCGATTCGGCCATCCGGGTGGTCTCGGCTCGCGTAGTAGGCTATTGGGTGAAATAAAATTGCCCCTAAGGTTTATCTGCAAAACGTCCGATAAGTACTCACGGTGCACGAAGTTTCAATGACTTACGTGCATTGGGACAAGCCGGGCGGAGGATTCCTGAGTGGCGGGGAATATTTTGGCCCTGGAATTGCTTGACACGTGTGGTAGGATATAGGCGGATCGAAACAAAAACTCGATACCAAGGCCCCGAAGCTGGGCTAAGCCGTTCCGGTGTTACCGGAGTGCTGCCCCTGGTCAAGCCTGACGAGTGTCGTCGGCGGCAGGATTTTTTCCTTGACCGGGATTGTCCGCAGATTTCGCTATTGAAATTTGAACCTTTTGCTTCGACCATGCGTCCAAATGGTCTGAAGGCAGAAAATGAAGGCCGGCGGCAAGAATGCTCGAAACGCGGCTCTAGCCTCGGCCACAATGAGATCACATGGGTATCCGGCGACCGGTCGGATTGCATCAAACGGTGGGTCCTGAACGCAAACCGCGTGTTCCAGACACTACCGTCGAACTAACAAAGTAACACCTTACAAACAAAAGAAACCACAGGGAGGAATACCAAAATGACCAACGCCGAAATGAAGTCCTACAAGAAGATCCTACTGGCTAAGGAAGCCGAACTCGTCGGTGCGCTCCGTAACCGCGAGGGGATCGAAATTGAGAAAAGCCCCGACGCTCTCGACGAAGTCCAACGCGCCGCGGAGCGTGAACTGGCGATCCGTACGCTGGATCGCGAATCGAGTCACCTGCGCAGCGTCCGCGCGGCTCTGGCACGGATTGAGGACGGTTCGTTCGGCGTGTGCCTGCACTGTGAGGAAGACATCAGCCCGAAGCGGCTCAACGCGGTACCCTGGGCTCCTTTCTGCATCGGTTGCCAGGAGCAGTATGACGCTCATCAGATCGAGGGCGAAGAACTGTTTGACGACATGCTCGTCAACGCGGCGTAAACTCAGTCCGCCTCCCGTCATTTCTGAAGACTAGCATCGGGCGAGTCCGCGACCGGACTTGCCCGATTTTTTGTTTTGTGCCCGTGACTGGATTCCCGCTCGGCCAGAGCAGGCGCAGAGCAAGTTCGAAGGGCTGCTGCGGTGCGCGATGTTTCATGCATTTGGCAGTTGACGCGAGGCAAGCTGATTTCGAAATTCTGAAGCGCAGAGCCTCCGAGACGGTATGTAACAGCGGGCGCGACTCCCCGCTCGGCGAACGGTGAAGCTTCAATAACTGCTCCCTGCGCAGGCAGGGAGTTTAGATTGTCGCTGATCAGCATCGCGGAGGTCCCGCAAGCACTCTTGCTGGAATCGTGTAGAGTGGTTCGGCCGGTGGGTCAGGTAAAAAGAAAGAAGGCCGCATGCCTCGCTTTATTGAGACAGCGGCCCTCTATGCGTTCGTTAGAGCTGTATTATTGTACGACTCGGACTCTCGCCTCGCTGGATTGACCGTTTTGGTCGACCACGAGTGGAATGTCGAATCCGGTCGGGGCGTTGTGCGGAACCCGTGCGTTGATCTGGTATACCCCAATCTGACCTGGCGCGAGACCGGCAAACTCGATTCCCATCTGGACGCCGCCAAGCCGGACTTGGGGCGCGATCACCGGCGCGGGTGTTGGCTCCGCCCCTGCCGGGAAGCCAGCCTGAACCGCAGGAGTCGTATTTCCCATTCCGGTCAAGTAGATCGAAACGACATCGTCGGCCCGCAACGGGTTCGAGACGGTTACGAGTTCGTTATTGCGAGCTCGAATCAGAGTCGGAAGACCTGTCTCCGGTCCCGCCGTGCCGGTACGGAAGATGCTGGGCGCGGCCGGGAGCAAAGTTAAGTTGTAGTTGTCGCTGATACCGCCCGGGGTTCGCAGGATCATTGTCACGTTACCGTCGATCTGATAAGGGAGCTGTGCGTTGATTTGCTGGCTCGACGCAAAAATCATCGGCACGGGTACACCGTTTACCGTCAGGCAGCTTTCGCCGAGAGCAGTCGGAAGCGGTGTTGTGCTCGATGTCTGATTGACCGGGCTCAAGTTTGCACCGAGAATCGAAATCAGGCTGCCCGGCGCTACAGCGCCGCTAAAGTCGGCCGCATTCGTCACCCGCTGAATGGATGGCGGCGCCACGGATGCATCGTAACTCCACGGCAGCACAGTGAACCCACTGGTCGTCAGGTTCACGATCCCTTGCCGGCTATAGAGTGGAGCGAGTGTGCGCAAAAACGGTTGCGTCATGCTGGTCAGCAGCGGCGCTTCCACCATTCGAGTCGACCGAAGTGCGTCGTTGGATTGCGGAAGAG
>VFZQ01000007.1 GCA_016871135.1 Acidobacteriota bacterium
GGGCCGTCGGGCGGCGGAGTTGGATCCGGTGATCGCGGCGGCGGAATCGACCGGTGTGCGCGTGCGCGTTGGCTTTAATCATCGCTACCACCCGGCGATGTTGAAGGCGCGCGAAATCGTCGATTCGGGAGTCGCGGGGCCTCTGATTATCGTCCGCGGAAGATACGGGCACGGCGGACGGCCGAAGGATACGGACTGGAGAGCCGTCGCCGAATTGTCGGGCGGGGGAGAAGCGATCGACCAGGGCATGCATCTGATCGATCTTGCACGCTGGTTCCTGGGCGACTTTTCGGGTGTTCAAGGCGCGGTGCCGACGTGTTTCTGGAACATGGAAGTGGAGGACAACGCGTTCTTCCTTTTGAAGACCGAACAGGGCCAGTTCGCGCAACTGCACGCGACGTGGACCGAGTGGAAGAACATGTTCTCACTGGAGATCTACGGGTGCGTTGGAAAGATTGATATCGCGGGGCTCGGCGGCAGCTATGGCGAGGAGAAGCTCACCTACTACCAGATGGTGGAAGGCCAGATCAAGCCGGATATGACGGTCTTCGAATTCGAAAAAGAAGACCGCTCCTGGCATCGCGAGTTCGAGGAATTCGTGCGCGACATCGACGAAGCCCGCGATCCGAACCCAGGCTTACGCGACGCGCAGGCGGCGCTGCGGATCGTAGAAACCGTCTACAAGGAGCAAGGACGTTGATCATCACGCGGAGTCCATTGCGCATTTCGCTCGGCGGCGGCGGGACCGATTTGCCTTCGTACTATCTGGAACACGGCGGCTTCGTGATTTCGGCGGCGATCGACCGCTACGTTTACATCACGCTGCACCGCACGTTTCAGCCGGGGCTGATCATCAAGTACTCGAAGATGGAGGCGCCGGCGAGCGTCGCAGAGGTTTCGCATCCGATCGTTCGCGAGGCGCTGCAACTGGTGCTCGGCGCCGATACGTCGCACCTGGAAATGACGAGCCTGTCCGATATCCCGGCGGGCACGGGGCTGGGGTCGTCGGGCAGTTTCACCACGGCGTTGTTGACGGCGCTGCATACATTGAACAAGACCGTCGTCGGGCGGCAGGATCTGGCGGAGCAGGCGTGTCATATCGAGATCGACCGCTTGGGCGAACCGATTGGAAAGCAGGATCAATACATCGCGGCGTTCGGCGGCTTGCAGTGTATGCACTTCGAGCAGGGCGGCCATGTGCGCGTGGAGCCGCTGGCGGCGTCGGCGGAGACGCTGTTCGAGCTCGAAGACAATCTGGTGTTGTTCTTCACGGGCTACACACGGAGCGCGTCGGAGATTTTGAAAGAGCAGGACTCCAAGAGCAAGCAGAAAGATTCGGGCATGACGCAGAATCTGCACTTCATCAAGGAGCTGGGCGTCGAGAGCCGGCGCGCGTTTGAGAGCGGCGATCCGCGGCGGTTCGGCGAGATCATGCACACGCATTGGGAACACAAGAAGCAGCGATCGGCCGGGATGAGCAATCCGCGGATCGATGAGTGGTACGAAGCCGGGCGGAAGAACGGCGCGATCGGCGGGAAGCTGATCGGCGCGGGCGGCGGCGGGTTCCTGATGTTCTACGCCGAGGACAAAACGCGGCTGCGTGCCGCGATGAAGGCGCTGGGTTTGCAGGAGGTCCGTGTGCGGTTCGATTTCGAGGGCAGCGCCGTGGTGGCGCGGTCGTAACGCATGCTGCCTGTTGTCATACTCGCGGGCGGGCTTGCCACGCGGCTGCGGCCGATCACGGAGAAAATTCCGAAGGCTCTCGTCGAAGTCGCCGGCCAGCCGTTTCTGCACCATCAGATGCGGCTGCTTGCCGCCAACGGCGTGACGCGCGTGGTGATGAGCGTCGCCTATCGCGGCGAGATGATCGAGGAGTTTCTTGGCGATGGCAGCCGGTATGGAATCGAGGCTTCCTACTCCTACGACGGCGACAAGTATTTGGGCGCGGCGGGCGCGATCAAGAAGGCGATGCCGCTGTTAGGCGGCGCGTTCTTCACGCTGTACGGCGACTCGTACTTAACTGTGCCGTTCCGCGACGTGGCGCAAGTGTTTTTCGATAGCGGGAGGCCGGCGTTAATGACCGTGTACCGCAACGAGGGCAAGTTCGACACAAGCAACGTGGAGTTTGCGGATGGCGAGATCCGCGCCTACGATAAGAAGAATCGAACGGCGGCGATGCGGCACATCGACTACGGCTTGGGCGTGTTCCGCGCGTCGGCGTTCGCCGGGATTGGTGATGGCGAGGTCGCGGATTTGGATACGCTCTATCAGGACGTCTTGCGGCGCGACGAGTTGGCGGCGTACGAAACGAACGAGCGGTTCTACGAGATTGGCACGCCGGAAGGCATTCGAGATACGGAGGCGTTTTTACTGTCATGAGCTTTTCCGAACAGTTTGTTGGCGAGGCCGCCGAGGTGTTGGCGCGGCTGGATACGGCCGCGATCGAGCGGATGGCGGCGATCCTGGCCGAGACGTGCTCGCGCGGCGGAAGGCTGTTTTTGTTAGGCGTCGGCGGATCGGCGGCGAATGCGTCGCATGCCGTGAATGACTTTAGAAAGATCGCAGGCATCGAAGCCTACGCACCAACCGATAACGTCTCCGAATTGACCGCGCGCACTAACGATGAAGGCTGGGCGACGGTGTTTGAAAGCTGGCTGCGCGTGAGCAAGCTGCGCGCCGGCGACTGCCTGTTTGTGTTTTCGGTCGGCGGCGGCGATGTGGAGCGCAACGTGAGTCCGAATCTGGTGGCGGCCTTGAAGTATGGGCGCGAGGTGGGTTCGAAGATCATCGGCATTGTCGGACGCGACGGCGGCTACACGGCGAAGGTGGCCGATGCTTGCGCGGTCATTCCGACCGTGAACCCCGTGCATGTGACGCCGCACGCGGAGGCGTTTCAGGCGGTGGTTTGGCATCTGCTGGTGTCGCATCCGTCGTTGAAGGCGGTCGAGACCAAGTGGGAGTCGGTACGGTAACGCGCGCGGTTTTTCTGGATCGCGATGGCGTGTTGAACCGCGCCGTCGTACGCGAAGGAAAGCCGTATCCGCCGGCTTCGGCGGCTTCCGTTGAACTTGTGGACGGCGCGGTTGACTGCATGGCCCGGTTGAAGGCTGCGGGGTTCCTGTTGCTGGTGGTGACGAATCAGCCCGATGTCGCGCGCGGGACACAGTCGGCCGCGGAGTTGAACGCGATCAACGATGTGTTGCGAGCGGCGCTGCCGCTGGATGCGTTTTTCATTTGTCCCCATGACAGCGGCGACGCCTGCGACTGCCGCAAGCCGAAGCCGGGTTTGATCTTGCAGGGGGCGGCGGCGCACGGCGTGAATCTCGCAATGAGTTTCGTCATCGGCGATCGATGGCGCGACATGGACGCGGCGCGGGCGGCGGGCGTGCGGGGCGTCTGGTTCGACTACGGCTATGCCGAGCGCGGCCCGTCGGAACCGCCGGCGGCGACTGTGAAGAGTTTGTGCGAAGCTGTCGATTGGATACTGAGTCAGGAGACATCACGATGAGCGTGAAGATATTCGCCGACGGCGCGGAGAAGGCGTCGATGTTGAAGTTGTACGCGGACCCGCGTATTCAGGGATTCACCACGAATCCGACGTTGATGCGCAAGGCGGGCATCAGCGACTACGAAGGGTTTGCGCGCGATATTCTGGCGGCGATTCCGGACCGGCCGATTTCGTTCGAGGTGTTCGCCGACGAGTTCGATGAAATGGAACGGCAAGCCGAGCGGATTGCGGCATGGGGATCGAACGTCTACGTCAAGATTCCAGTGACAAATACACGCGGGGAGTCGGCCGGGCCGCTGGTGAAGCGGTTGGCCGCACGCGGCGTGAAGCAGAATGTCACGGCGATTCTGACGCTGGATCAGGTGCGTGAAGTAGTCGATGCCCTGGCCGGTGGCCCGGCGGCAAACGTCAGCGTCTTCGCGGGGCGCATCGCCGATACGGGCGTGGACCCCTTGCCCGTGATGAAAGAAGCGCTGCGGATCATGGCGCCGCACCCGCAGTTGGAGCTGATCTGGGCGAGCCCGCGCGAGCTACTGAACATCGTGCAGGCAAGCGAAATCGGCTGCCACATCATCACCGTGACGCCGGACATTTTGAACAAGCTGGCGCTGATCGGGAAGGATCTGGCGCAGTACTCACTCGAAACGGTGAAGATGTTCCGGAACGACGCCGTGGCGAGCGGGTTTGGGCTGGCGTAAAGCGCCGCCGCTTCGCCAACCGATCACCAATTGTAGCGGGCCACCGCACAGCGGGCACATTGTAGCGTTGCCCAGTCTCCGGAGGAGGCCAGCCGGTAAAGGTGGTTTCCCCCGGCGCTGCGAAGCAGGTCGTCTCCAGTCAGTTATTGGCGAGCACGCCGCCATGGGCCCTTGGTGGGCCAGTAGAGGTCTAACGTTTCCTCCGCATGAATCGATTCGACGACAGGCATGAGAAATTTTGCGATGGATTCGCCGACATCGGCCAACTCTCCCACCGATAACGGCAAATCCACGCGCACAAGAAACTCTCGCCACTGCGCCACTTTCAACTCGTCTCGCAGGAACCGTCCGGTCAGAGCGACGGGCCGTCCCCGTGGGAGTTCGGTCTTGCGTCGGGCAAACGTCGCCTTCAACGCTCCGGCAAGGCGATCGATTTGAAACGGCTGCTCTCGGCTCAGCAACCAGATGTCGAAGAAGTCTTTCATCCGGCTGTTGGGCATGTCCAGTTGCACCATGGCCTGGAACTTCTCCGCGATCACCGTTTCCGGCGGATAGATCCGCAAGTTCGGCGCATCCAAACCCAGCATAGCCGGCAGTTCCCGGTTCTCGGCTCCCGGGCTGACAACGTCCCCAAAGCCGATGTCGATTTGGAGAACCGTCTTGGCTTTGTCAAGGCTGGCCGGAACGCGCATGCGCAAGCCATCATACTCGGAGTTCTCCCGTATCTCCGCCACAGTGATGTTGTCGATGTCGAACAAGATGCCGTCGTCGGCATGTACCGCGCAAATGCTTCGGGCAGATTCAAGTATTCTCCTCGGGTCGGACGAGCCATACGCTAGAAGGCCGATGTCGCGAGTACGGCGGGGCAACGCGCCGCGCCAAATCAAAAACAGCGTCGCACCCTTGAGCACAAACGATTCGCGCAGCGGGGATCGGCCAAGCCGGTACAGAAACCGCTCCGCCGCCCACCGGTCGAGTACGAACTGAAACTCCTGTTTCGCCGTTCGCGAGACGTTAAGCAGTTTGGCGCGAATCGACGCGGCGGCGTTCGCCGCACGTTTTTTCATGCGAGCGCTTCCAGATAGGGGCGCATCATGCGCCAGACGCGATTCATTTGCGCTTGCCGTGTGATTTCTGCGACCGTCGCTCTTCGTCCGCCTAGCGCTTCGCGGAGCGCCTCGATCGCGACATCCAGCCCGATCTTGCGCCGGTACTTGAAGCAGTCGGCGACCGTCTTGGCCACGCTGAATACCTTCACCGGCACGCCTTCCACCCGATGAATCCCAACGCCGCTCTTGAACGTCGCCTCCGAGTAGCGTACGGTGCGAAAGCGAACCGTCGATATTTTGGGGCGGCGCGCCCGTACATGAATCCCCACCCATACCTCGGCGGGATGTTGGGTTGTCAGATCGTGAAAGCGAAGCGCCGACAGAAGGCAAATCACCGCATTTGGGGTTTCCTTGGCTACAACCGCCAGGCTGTGATGCTCGGTTGGGGACAGATCGGCCAGTTCATATACGCCCCGGCCTGTGCGATGGACGATGCCTTGCCGCATCAGCCGCAGCAGGTGCTCCCGTGGGATCCCCTTCGCCTCCAAGTCGCGCGGCCGCACAATCCGCTCGCGCCGGACGATTTGGATGATTCGAGTGCGGTAGGACTGTGTCATGTACGCTGTTGCATTCTGTTGATATATTACATGTTTCTATCAACGTTTCGCAACACGAGAACCGCACCCAAGAGGCCGTTCGCAAACACGATCGGGGCGAGAGCAGAATGGGGGATTGCTCGCTCGAAGCGGCGGAACGCTACCCGGCGCCAGCGGGCCCGGCCTACAAAAGCCCCGCCGCTACCGAAAATTCCGCACAACCTCAAGATCAAGCTCGGCGCTATTGCCGATCGACCAAATGAGTTGCCCGCCGTCAGGGCTGACGGTCATCCCGAGACCCAATCGCAGATTGCCGATGCGTTCGGTTCCCGCGGGCGGGGGCAGGCTTTTCGCCGGGCCGCCGGCCAAAGGGACGACTCGCAACTCTCTCGGGTGCGTACTCAGCGTATAGAGATGCGAATCCGTCATGGCGAAGTGCAGCGAGGCGAGTTCGTTGGTCAGGACCTCGATTGCGCCGCCGCCGGCGGGCATCCGGCAAAGGTCATTGGGGCTGCCGGGCCGGGAGAAGTAAATGTACTTCCCGTCGGGGCTCTCCTGCACCGAGAAGTGCGGTGACGTCTCGTCGATCAGCCGCTTGTCCGAACCGTCGAGGCGAACGCGCAACAACTTTTTTTCCGACACGTAGAGTATCGTCTGGCCATCGCGCGACCAGACCGGATCGGCGGCGAACTCGTCATCGATTGGCAGCCTGGAAGAGACGCCGCCGGCGATGGGTGTCACAACAATACCCGAACGCGAGACGGCGTAGAGGAGACGCGTTCCGTCCGGAGACCAGCGCGGGTAGGACCGCGGGTTTCCGTTGGTCGTGAGCCGGCGGACATTATTTCCGCTGGCCGAGGCAAGCCAAACTTCGGGCTGACCGGAACGGTCGCTCAGAAACGCGACGGTCGCGCCGTCCGGAGAGTAGGCGGGAAGGCTCTCGTAGCGGCTGGATGGCGCGAAGGCCGTGGCTGCGGCTACGTCTTTCGTCGCGGCGGTCCAGAGCTTTCCCAGCGAGTTGACCGAAAGACCTTTCCCATAGACCAGGGTCGAGCCGTGAACGGAGACCGTATTGCAAGGCACGTCGGCGAGTAGGCGAGGCGACCGCCCGGCGCGAGTGGACAGCCGATAGAGACGGCTATCGAAAGCGCCAAAGATTGCGCTCTGAGCGTTGCAGAAGATGAGTTCGTCTTCCGGTGGATTCCAGGTCAGACCGGAAGCCATCGACTGACCGTGATACACAAGCTCCGGCGGCGCGCCGGAACCGACGTTCAGCACATAGACCGATTCAATGCCGGCCTGGGGCGGGCCTTCACGGATCATATAGGCAAGGCGGCGGCCGTCGCGGGAAAGCTGGGGCGCGATGTGGAGACGATCGGAGGCCGGCGTGAGCCGCTGCCGTTCGGCGGTCGAGGTGGAGATCCGGTAGATGCCGTTTTCGGTTTTCGTGGCCATCGGCGCGACGATGGAGGCGGCGTCCGGGGTCCAGCTGAGCTGGTTGTGATTGGCGAAAAAAGTCTTGCCGGGATCGGCGATTTGTAGCAGAACGCGATGGGGCCGCCGGTGCTTGAGATGACGTTGAGAAACCCTTGCTGCTCCGGGTTACGGCTCAGAAACGCGATGGTTTTCCCGTCGGGCGACCAGACGGGGTTGTAGAAGAACTTATCGGTGTCGGCACGGAGGATGAGCGGCGCGGGCGGTTCGTCGCCGAACGATTTGGTGTAGATGCCGTGGTTTGCGATTTTCTCCGGCCCCCAGAAGAAGGCGAAGCGGCTCCCGTCCGGCGAAATCGAGGCGCCATACTCCATGCCGGGGAGTGCGGTGAGAACGGAGGTCTCGAGAGGCTTCTGTGGAGCCGGCCGGTAGATCCAGAACACGAGTCCGATGGCGACGATAGCACCCAGCGACGGTAGAAGCCAGGACCGGTCTGGAGCTCCTGGTACCGGAACAGGGGCTTCGGTACGGTTGGCCAGCCACCCGTCGAGTTCCGATTTAAACGCCCAGACCGTTCCCTTCTGCTGGTGCAGGTGACGGTGGACGGGAAGGCCCTCCAATTCCTGCCAGCGGCGGACCGTGCGCTCGCTCTTGTTCAGGTACGCGGCGATCTGTTTCCAGGAATCCAGGCGATCCGGCTCTTGCGGTGCGGGGACCATACACGTTGCGTACTTCATCCTACAGCATTTGCCGGTTTTGACCGCTGAAACAACGTCGGCCATTTCAGGCATGCCGGAAATGTCTATTTGAAATGAACCACTTGCGGGGAATGCTGGATTCATGAACGCATTCCTCCTTTTTGCCTTCCTGGCCGCCGATACCGACCAAATCGCGGCCGCTCACGACGCCACGGGCCGGGCCGAGTTCGCCGCCGGCCGGTATCGAAGCGCGCAAAAACACTTTCAGACGGCGATGAAAACGCCGGGACAATCCGACGCTTCCCTGGCGGCGGTGCTCGCCAACGCGGCGCAGGCGGCGTTCGCGCTGGAAGAGTGCGCAGAGGCCGAGAACTTGACCCGGCGGGCGGCGGCGCTGGCGCCGGACTGGCCCGGCCAGTGGCAGCAGCTCGCGCAGGTTTTGATGGCGCGGGGGAAAGACAGCGAGGCGGAGTTGGCGCTGCTCCAAGCGCTATCGGTCCGTGAGACCGCGGCGGTGTTGAGCGACCTCGGCGTGTTGGCGCAGCGGCGAAAGCGGATGACGAACGCGCTGGAGTACTTTGCGCGGGCCGAAGTGTTGGCGAAACCGGGGGCGGAGCGGGCGCGAATCCTCGCCAATCTGGGAGTGGCGCGGGGCCGAATGGGAGACAAGGCCGGCGCCGTCGAGAGCTTAGGACGGGCGGTTTCGGAACTGGAAACGAATCATCCCGACTTGGAGCGGGTCCTTTGGGGGTACAGCGAGGCGTTGTCGAAGATCGGACGAAAGGCGGAAGCGCGGGAGGCAACTCGGCGCGCCGAGTCGATCCGCTCGGCGTTCGCGGGGCAGACGAACGCGCTGGGGGCGTCGGTCAGAGTCAGCGATCTCGCCCGTTAGCCGTTGCCCCCGGCGATCGCCGACACAAACTGCACCTCGCTGTCGGGCTCCACACGCTCGGCCAATCCCATCGCGCAGATCTCTCCGTCGATCGCCACCGCCGTGCCTTTCAGCAATCGCCCGCGCAAATCCGGATAACGCGACTCCAGGTCCGCCACAACTTCACGGACCGTTGCGCCGCCGGTCTCGACCCATTCGGCCCCGCCTGTCGCCTCGCGCAGCAGGGCCGGAATGTGCACACGGGCCATTTACGCCAGGGCCGCGACGATCGAGGGCGGGTTCATCGGCAGCTTGCGCAGGCGCACCCCCAGAGCATCGTGAATCGCGTTCGCGATGGCCGGCGTCGGCGGCACGATATTTGCCTCACCCACACCGCGCACGCCAAACGGATGGGACGGATTGGGCACCTCGACGATCACCGTATCGATGGGCGGAACATCGAGAATCGTTGGCATGCGGTAATCGAGCAGGCTCGCGTTCATCATGCGGCCGCCGTCGCTCATCCAATACTCTTCGTTCAACGCCCAGCCGATGCCTTGCACGCTTCCGCCCTGCATCTGGCCTTCGACATAACTCGGATGGATCGCGCGCCCGGCGTCCTGCACCGACGTGAAGCGAACGATGGTCGTTTTTCCGGTCTCCGTATCGACCTCAACGTCGACGATCACGCCCGCAAACGACCCGCCCGCGCCGCGCGGATTCACGCTGCCTTGTCCGACAACCGGACCGCCCGTTTCGCTGAGCCGCGCCGCCAACTCCGCGAACGTCATCGAGCGATCGCCAGCGCGGAACACACCTTGCGCAAACGAAACATCGGCCACCTCCCACAATTTCGCCGCGCGCGCCTTCATCTGCGCCACCACGTCCTGAGCCGCGTCGTGCGCCGCCCAACCCGTCGCGAAGGTTGTGCGCGATCCGCCGGTCACCGCCGTGTAACCGATCGTGTCCGTATCGACCACGGATGGATTCAGCTTCTCAACCGGAATTCCCAAAACCTCGGCCGCCTGCATCGCGATCGATGTCCGCGACCCGCCGATGTCGGTCGATCCCTCGATCAAGTTCGCCGTGCCGTCGGCGTTCACGCTGATCACGCAGCTCGACGCAAAGCCGATGTTGAACCAATACCCGATGGCAACGCCGCGGCCGCGCTTGGCCTCCGCGTGAGAAGGCTCGCCTAACGGCGCCGCATAGTGCGCGTGCGCCTTCATCGCCTCCAGCACTTCCACACAGCCGATCTTCTTGAACTTCGGGCCGTCGGCGCGCCGCGTCCCTTCCTTCGCCGCGTTACGCAGACGCAACTCGATCGGGTCGATCTTCAACTCCCGCGCAATCTCGTCGACAACGCTCTCGGTAGCGAACGCCGCATTCGGCGCGCCCGGCGCGCGGTAGGCCGCCGTCGACGGCTTGTTCACCAAAACATCGTAGCCATCGATTGTTTGATTCGGAATGTCGTAGGCCGCGAACACGCACATCGCGCCGGCGCCCACCATGCCGCCCGGATACGCACCGGCTTCATACGCCAAGTACGCTTGCGCCGCGACGAACTTGCCGCTTGCATCGGCGCCGATCTTCACGCGCACCAGCGAACCGGGCGTCGGGCCGGAGCCTTCGAACACCTCGCGCCGCGTCATGACGATTCTCACCGGCCGCCCGCACTTCTTCGACAGCAGCGCGGCCACCGGCTCGATATACACCGGGATCTTGCCGCCGAACCCGCCGCCGATTTCGGTCGGCGTCACCTTCACGCGCGACACCGGCAGATCGAGCAGACACGCCACCACATCGCGCACCACGAAGGCGCCTTGCGTCGAGCACCACACCTGCACGCGCCCGTCGTTGTTCCACAACGCCGTGGCGGCATGCGGTTCGATGTACCCCTGATGCACGGTCGCGGTTTTGAATTCGCGTTCGATGAGAACCGCCGCCGACGCAAACGCGCTGTCGCTATCGCCCATCGCATGGCGCACGTGATCGGTGACGTTCGATTCCTTATGCAGAGCGGGCGCGCCCGCAGCCATCGCATCGGTGACGTTCAGCACGCACGGCAGCACGTCGTATTCGATCTCGATCAGTCGCGCGGCCTGTTCAGCGGCGTGCGCGCTGTTGGCGGCCACGGCCGCGATCGCGTGTCCTTCATAGAGGACCTTGTCCTTCGCCAGCACGTTGCCGCGGACGTAGCTCAGCGGCGTTTCGCCTTCGCCCAGGTCGACGATCCGGTCCGGCGTTTGCGGAAAGTCGTCCGCCGTCACAACCGCCATCACGCCGGGAAACGCAGCGGCCTTCGATGTGTCGACGCGCTTGATTCGCGCGTGCGCGTGCGGACTCCGCACCACCGCGCCATGCACCAATCCCGCCATCTGCACATCCGCGCCGTAAATCGCGCGGCCCGTTACTTTGTCGGCGCCGTCGTGCCGGGGCGGCCGCGTGCCGATCACGTTGTATGCCGTGCTCATCGCATCTCCTTCGCGGCCGCCTGGACCGCGCGCACAATCTTGTCGTAACCCGTACAGCGGCAGAGGTTATTCGCGAGCCACAACCGGATGCGCTCTTCGTCCGCAGCGGGCTCGGCGTCGAGCAACGCCTTCGCCGCGACAATAAACCCGGGCGTGCAAATCCCGCACTGCAAAGCGGCGTGCTCGATGAAGGCCTTTTGCAGCGGGTGCAGATCGTTGCCGCGTGCGATGCCTTCGATCGTCGTTACGCTACGGCCCTGTGCTTCGACGCCGAGCACGAGGCACGACGTCACCAGATTGCCGTCGAGCGTGACGCAGCAACTGCCGCAGTTACCGTCGCCGCAGCCTTCTTTAGTCCCCGTCAAGTGCAGCGTGTCGCGCAGGCATTCCAGCAGCGTCTGGCGCGGCTCGGCGAGGAACTCCACCGGCTCGCCGTTCAATGTCATCGAAACTTGTGTCTTCATCGTCTACCCCAATACCGCGCTCAACGCGCGCCGCGACAGAACGCCGCAAATATGTCTCCGGTAATCGGCCGGCGCGCGCATGTCCGAAATCGGCCGCGCCGCCGCTTGCGCCAACGCCGCCGCTTGTTCGATCAGCGCCGCCGATGGTGCTTGCCCTTCCAGCGCGCCGCCCACTTCGCGCACGAACAGCGGCGTGGGCGCGACCGAGGCGAGCGCCAATCGGGCCATCGTAATCTTGCCGTCCACCACCGTCGCCGCCACGCCGACACCCGCCACCGCAATATCCATCTCATTGCGCGGGATGAATCGCAGATACTTGGCGCGCGTGCCAGACGCGGGTTTTGGAATGAAAACGTCGACGAGAAATTCGCCCGGCGCGAGCGCGTTCTTTCCGGGCGCGATGCAGAAATCTTCGACCGCGATCTCGCGGCGTCCGTCCGGTCCGGCCACGCGCGCGCGCGCCGACAGCGCGATCAGCAGCGGCACGGCGTCGGCGCTGGGCGCGGCGTTGCAGAGGTTGCCGCCGATTGACGCGCGGCCCTGAATCGCCGTACCGCCGATCAGCGCGGCGACTTCGGCAAGCGCCGGGTAGTGCGTCCGCACATCGCGATTCGCCGCGATGTGAATGCAGGCAGCCGCCGCGCCAAGCCGGAGACCGTCAGCATCCATCGCGATTGCCGTCAGCTCCGGAATGCGCTTCACATCGACGACCAGCTCCGCTTCGCGGCGTCCGCTCTTTAGTTGCACGATCAGATCGGTGCCGCCGGCCAGCACCCTCGCATCGGCTCGCGATCCAAGCGCGCGCACGGCGTCGTCGACCGACGACGCGGCTATGTACTCAAACGGTTTCATCTGAAGCATCGTATCAGGTACGGCAATACCGGGTCTGCTACGCTCGAATCGACATGCCTTTCGATCCCGGACTCGCCGATCGGATTCGCGCCACACTCGGACGCCTCTGCCCGTTTGAAGAGAAGAAGATGTTCGGCGGCATCGCGTTTATGGTGAGCGGCCACATGTGTTGCGGCGTCGTGAAGTCGGATCTCATGCTGCGCCTGGGACAGGCGGGCGCGCAAGCGGCGCTGCGCGAACCGCATACCCGCTCGATGGATTTCACCGGAAAGCCGATCAAGTCGATGATCTACGTCAACGCCGAGGGTATCGACTCCGACGAGGCGCTGGATTCGTGGCTGCGCCGCGCGGTCGAATTCGCACGGAGCGAAAACGCCTAGCCGCTAAATCGGATACGGCCAATGCGGCCGCGAGAACAGCCCGCCATCGACGTATAGCGTCTGGCCGGTAACAAACTCCGAAAGCTCTCCGCAAAAGAAAACCACCGCGCGGCCAATATCCATCGGTGTTCCAACGCGCCCAAGCGGCGTCGCCGCGGCCCACGTCCCCGCGTAGTCGCCCGCTTCTTCCTTGGTCCGCTCGATCTCCACCGCCCCCGGCGCCACACAGTTCACGCGAATCCCGTACTTGCCGAGCTCCACCGCCGACACCTTCGTGAACTGCTCCATTCCACCCTTCGACGCCGTGTAATTCACCAGCTTCGGAAACGCGATCTTGTTACAACCCGAGCCGATGTTGATGATCCGTCCGCCGCCCGACTCCTTCATCATCCGCGCGGCCATCTGCGTGCATAGAAAGCAACCCTTCAAGTTCGTATCGAGCACCCCGTCCCACTCCGCTTCGGTCAGATCCAGCAGATCTTTCCACGTCTGCACGCCCGCGTTGTTGACCAGAATATCGAGCCGCCCGAACTCGCGCTTGACCATCTCGAACATCGCCTCCACCGCCGCCAAATTCGCCACATGCGCCTGCACCACCGCCGCCGACACGCCCATCCCGCGCGCATCGTGCGCCGTCGCTTCGGCGCCCTTCAAATCGGTGTTGTAGTTGACGACGACGTTCGCGCCATGACGCGCCAATTGCAGCGCGATGCCCTTGCCGACACCCTTGCTTGCGCCCGTCACCAGCGCCACTTTTCCCTGCAGTTCCTTGGCCATACTCTACTTCAGTGTAAACGTCGAATATCGCCCGGTGGCGGTGAGCAGCAACAGCCCGAAACCGAGATAGATCGCCGACGTCGCGCTCAAGCACGCCGCCATGCCGAAGTGCTGCGAAGCGTAGGCGATCGCCACCGGCGCCAGGCCGCCCCCGAGCCAGCCCAGCGAGTTCATCACGCCCACCGCGGTCGCGCGCCGCTCCGGCGGGACGTAGTCGTAGAGGGTCGCCCAAATGTTGGCGTCGTAGATGCCCTTGCACAAACCGAAGCCGATCATCGCCAGCACCAGCACCGTCACATCGAGCGTCCATCCGCTCAGGAACAGAAACGGCACGCCGCCCAACAGCCCCATCGCCTGCGTGCGCGCGCGGCCGCCCGTTGTGCCGCCGCGGCCCGCGCTGATCTTCGCCGTAAGCCGGTCGGCCATCCATCCACCGAGCAACACGCCGCACACCGAAGCGAGTTGCAAATACGCCGTCGCCGAAAATCCCGCCATCGAAAGGCTCATCTTGAAGTTGCGCACCAGATACGACGGCAGCCACGTCAGAAAGATCAACGCCACAAAATTCGCGCCGATAAACGTCGCGATCAACACCGCCACCATCGGATGCGCGAAGATCGCGCGCACCGGCACTTTGTTCTCCGCGACCGCCTTCTCCTCCGGCTCGCGAATGAACTTCCAAAGCACAAGCCCAAGTACCGTCCCCGCGATACCGAACACATAGAAGCCGCTGCGCCAACCGTAGTATTGCCCCAGCAGCCCCGCGAACGTCCCGCCCGCGATTGTGCCAGCGTAGACGCTTGATTGATGAAACGACATCGCTCGCGACCGTGTCTCTGTCGTGTGGAACGCGCTAATCAGAGCCATCGATGCCGGAAAGTAGAACGCCTCGCCAAGCCCTTCGAGTCCGCGAAACGTAACCAGATGCCAGTACTCGGTCGACAGTGCCGTCGCGATCGTCACCAGCGACCACGCGATCAATCCACCCAGCACCACCGTCTTTCGCGAGAACCGGTCCCCCACCCAACCGGCAAACGGCCCCGCCGCCGCGTACACCCACATAAACGAACTCCCGACGATGCCGAGTTGAACATCGGAAAGCCCCATTTCCTTCTGCAAAAGCGGAAAGACCGAGAAGATCGCCTGCCGGTCCGCGTAGTTGAAAAAACACACCAGCCACAACATCGCGACGAGCCACCACTTGTAACGGGAAATTTGCATGAATCTGTTGATTGTACGCCGCTCGTTTTCGCTTACACTGAGGATTCTGGAGGTTCACGTAAGAGTTGAACGCAAAGCTGACTGAGATCCCGCAACGCAGCGAGCCCACCGAGCGCTGGACGGTTACCGACGCAAGTGAAGGCTACGACGTCGCCGCATGGGGCAAGGGCTATTTTTCGGTTGGAGCCAACGGCCACGTCTTCGTGCATCCCACCAAGGAGCCGACCAAATCGGTTGATCTCAAGAAACTCGTCGATACCCTCGTCCTTCGCGGCATCAACCCGCCGATCTTAATCCGCTTCGGAGAAATTCTTCAAAATCGTCTCGCCGAATTGCACGGCGCCTTCCGCACCGCCATCACCGAACACAACTACAAAGGCGAATACCAGTGCGTGTTCCCGATCAAGGTGAACCAGCAGCGCCAGGTCGTCGAAGAGGTGTTCGAATACGGCCGCCCGTTTCAATTCGGCCTTGAAGCCGGCTCGAAGCCCGAGCTGCTCGCCGTCATGGCGATCGCCGACAACAACACGCCGATTCTCTGCAACGGCTTCAAGGACGACGAGTACATCGAGCTCGCCATGATGGCCCGCAAGATCGGCCGCAACATTATTCCCGTCGTTGAAAAGTACACCGAGCTCGAACTGATTCTGAAGCACGCCGCTCGCCTCGGAGTCACGCCGGCCATCGGCATTCGCTTGAAGCTCGCCAGCCGCGGCTCGGGCCGTTGGAAGAGCTCGGGCGGCTATCGCTCGAAATTCGGCCTCACCGTCACCGAAGCGCTGCGCGCGCTGGAACTGCTGAAGTCGCTCGGCATGGGCGATTGCCTCAAGCTCATCCACTTCCACCTCGGCAGTCAGATCACCAACATCCGCCAGATCAAGGGCGCCGTGATTGAAGCCGCGCGTATCTATGTCGAACTGCGCCGAGCCGGCGCGGGCCTTGAATACGTCGACGTCGGCGGCGGTCTCGGCATCGATTACGACGGCTCGCAAACCGACTTCGAATCCAGCGTCAACTACACGTTGCAAGAGTACGCCAACGACGTTGTCTATCACATCCAGAACGTCTGCGAAGAAGCCGAAGTACCGACGCCGAACATCATCAGCGAAAGCGGACGCGCCGTGGTGGCCTATCACAGCCTGCTCGTCTTCAACGTCCTCGGCGTTAGCGGCTTCGGCGATGAGAACGTGCCGGCCGAAGTCAACCCCGACTGGGAACAGCCGCTCGCCGATCTCTATCAGGCCATGCATTCGGTCTCCGGCAAGAATCTGCTCGAGAGTTATCACGATGCCCAAGGCGCGCTCGATTCCGCTCTGAACCTGTTCAGCCTCGGCTACCTCACGCTCGAACAGCGCAGCCTCGCCGAAAACATGTACTGGAACGTGTGCCGCCGCGTGTTGAAGGCGGCCAAGGAACTCGAATTTTTCCCCGAAGAACTCGAAGGCCTCGAGAACACGCTGTCCGATACCTACTTCTGCAACTTCTCGCTGTTTCAATCGATGCCCGATAGCTGGGCCATCAAGCAGCTCTTCCCGATCATGCCGATTCACCGGCTCAACACGCGGCCCACCCGTCACGCGGTGCTCGGCGATATCTCCTGCGACAGCGACGGTAAGATCGACCGCTTCATCGACCGCCGCGATGTGAAGAACACCCTCGCGCTGCACGGATTCTCGCCCGGCGAACCATACTACCTCGGTGCGTTTCTGCTCGGCGCCTATCAGGAAATCCTCGGCGACTTGCATAACCTGTTCGGTGACACCAACGCCGTGCACGTCACGCTCGCTGAAAATGGCGAACCCGTGCTCGATCATGTCATCGCGGGCGATACCGTCAGCGAAGTGCTCGACTACGTCCAGTACAACTCCCGCCTTCTGATCGAGACCTATCGCAAGGATGTTGAAGTCGCCGTGCGCGAAGGCAAACTCGGCTACGAAGAGGCTGGCCGGCTGGTCCGGTTCTACGAGGACGGCATCGGCGGCTACACGTATCTGGAATCGGTGGAATGAAGCTCCTCGTTTTCTCCGACATCCACTCCGACAAACGCGCGCTCGAGAAGTTGATGGAGATCGACGCGGACCTCTATGTCTGCGCGGGCGATCTGGTAACGTGGGCGCGCGGCCTGGACACGATGGCCGAGCTCATGAAGCCGCGCGCCGACAAGATGTACATGATCCCCGGCAATCATGAATCGGAGTCCGACATCGCGCGCCTGTGTGATCGGTTCGGCTTCACCAACCTCCACGGCAAATCCATCGAGGTCGCCGGCGCGCACATCGCGGCGCTCGGTTATTCGAGCCCGACGCCCTTCAACACGCCCGGCGAATACAGCGAGCAACAGATCGCCGAAAAGCTAAAGCCCTTCGCAACGCTGCAGCCGCTGGTGTTGATCTGCCACTGCCCGCCCAAGGACACCGATCTCGACGGCGTGAAACCCGGCGCCCACTTCGGCAGCGAAGCCGTGCGCGCATTCATCGACGCCGTCGAACCCGTACGCTTCTTCTGCGGCCACATCCACGAATGCGAAGGCCGCGACGTCATGATCGGCCACACCCGCGGCGCTAACGTCGGCAAGCGCGGGTATCTGCTGGATCTACAGTTGCTCGAAGACTGAGCGGTCAGCGCATCATCCGATCAGAAGGCGAATTTAGCCGCTCCAACAACTCGGCGAAACGGCGCTAGACTGAATGGGCGGGTTCCTCATTGACTGGAGTCTATATGAAGAAGTTCCTCATCCTCGTAACTGCAATCACGGCTTTCTTAGTGCAAGGCCAGACGCCTAAACTGCGGGGCCGAAAGCCCGACAAGCTGGAAGCGCCGAAGATTGAGGCGCCAAAGATCGAGGCGCCGAAGCTGGACCCCGCCAAACTGGAGCCGCCGAAACTAGAAACGCCAAAACTAGAAACGCCGAAAGTGACTCCGCCGAAAATTGATCCGCTGTCGTTGCCCATGCCTGCCAGTTTCGATCTAAAAGAGGCACAAGGAGGTCCGCTACGTATCCCCGTTCCAGACCCCAACAGAGTTGTGCCAAAGCCGTCCCCAGCCGTGTTGAACGAGCGGTCGACGCTGGCAAGGAAAGCCGTCATCCTAAACGACGCGAAGTGCCCAGTGCTCATCGAAGAATTAGATGCAAGTCCGGTGGGAGGCAAGGAGTGGAGTATGGTACTGAACGGTCAGATCCGAACGCGCTCCGCCATCACCGCCGCCGATGTTCGCCTCGCCAGCTTTGATCTCTTCGGGAACCACATTTCGACGCAGCAGAAGTTGCTGATCGAAGACATCGGGCAGGATGACCTGGCCTTGCTCACCGGCCCGATCGGGAGCATGTCCGAGAAAGAAGTAAAGGTGTTGCAGACAACCTTTGCGTTTGTGGCGCAGGTGCGGCTGGCCAACGGAAGTGTTTGGAAGTACGATCCGCTCGATGTGGCGAGGGCGCTCTACAAACTTCAAATTCGAGTCGACCCCAGCCGCCTAGAGGCCAAATAACAGTAGCGCGGCAATCTGCACGGCTCCAAAACAGCGGCCTGCATCTACGAATAAAACCGTTTCTTCCAGGTGCGATATTGGAACTACATGGATAGTTTCATTATGAAACCGGTACTCTTTGTTCTGGCGCTCGGGTGCGCGATGGCACAGACAATTTCGGGGTCGCTGGAAGGACACGTCATCGACCCCAGCGGCGCTGCGATCACCGGCGCGAAAGTGATCGTCTCCTCGGGCGAGACCGGGCTGCGCCGGGAACTCGTGACCAATGAAAACGGCTACTTCCTGATGACGTTCCTGCCGCTGGGCGAGTACGCGGTGACCGCGGAGGCGGGCGGCTTCGGCGCGGTGCAGCGCAATGCGCGCGTGGACCTGGGCGCAACGCGCGTGGTCGACTTCAAACTGCAACCCGCAACGGTGTCGACGCAGGTAACGGTCGAGGCCGACGCGTCGTTGATCGAGATGGCGCGGGGCGAGCAGAAAGGATCACTCGACGAACGCACGATCGAAGACCGCCCGATGTCGTCGCGTAACATGCTGTCGTTGGTTGAGATGCTGGCTGGCTTTCAAAGCTCCGGCGGATATTCGGGCGTGAATAATCCAACGTTGTCGACCGGATCGTATGTGTCGTTCAACGGCACCGGCACGCGGTCGGCGTCGTTCCAGATCGACGGCGTCGGCAACGACGATTCGTCGGAGGGGATGTCGCGGCAGAACGTGAACATCTCGTCGATCAAGGAGTTCGTCGTGTTGACGAATGCGTTCTCGGCCGAGTTCGGGCGCGGCGCGTCCGCCGTGCTCGTGCAGACGAAATCGGGCACGAACAAGATCCACGGCGACGCCTACGAATTCTTGCAGAACCAGGTCCTGAACTCCAACGGGTACTTCAACAATACGGCCGGATCCAAGGCGGATGGCTCGCCGAACATTCCGCGCGCGCCGTATCGACGCAATCAGTTCGGCTATACGGTGGGTGCGCCGATCGTCAAAAACAAGCTGTTTCTGTTTCACGCCTTCGAGCGGACCGAACAGCGCGCGCACGCGACCACGACGCGCTGGGTCTTTCCCGCCGGCACGCGCATTCAAGTTGGCGATTGCCGCACATGTTTGAATCCGGAGGAGCATCCGGCGCTCGAAGCCGATCGCGCCACGCTGCAAGGCATTCTTGATCGCTTCCCGAAAGAGGGGCCGAACAACACCGCGTTCTGCGCGAACTGTTTCACCAAACAGATCGCGAACAATTTCCCCGATCAGGACTATTCGGGCAAGCTCGATTGGGTGCGATCGCCGCGCGATTTGTACGCACTGCGTTACCAGTACAGCCGGCAAAAACGCCGGCCGGGCGAGTTGATCCCCGGCGAGGCGGCCGTGCAAAACAACAAGCAGCAAAACGTCGGCTTTACGGCGACGCAGCTATTCTCGGCGCGCACGTCGGGTGAGTTCCGCTTAGGCCTCGGACTGCGCACGACGCTTGTCGACATCTCCGGCGGCAATCAGACGCCGATCGTGCGCATCGCCAATCCCAGCGCGTTCACCACGACGACGCTCGGCTCCGCCGGCGCGTTCCCAATCAACCGCTGGCAGACCGATTATCAGTTCAATTACAACCTCTCCCACATCCGCGGCAAGCATTCGCTGCGCATGGGCGTGGACCTTCGCCGCCAGAAGCTCGACGATTTGGCCGACAACAATTCGCGCGGCTTCTACAATTTTGCGGCCGTCGGCATTCGCGGCACGCCGACGTTCTACGAAGGCTGGGAGAACTTCCTGCGCGGGTTCGTCAGCAGCTATCAGAAGGGATACGGCAACTTCTTCACGGCAAACCGCATGGGCGAGTTGAATCAGTATTTTCAGGACGACTGGAAGCTGCGGCCGAATCTGACGTTGAACCTGGGCTATCGATACGAATACGTGCGGCGGCCGATCGAGATCAACAATCGCGTCAACTACAACTACGGGCATTTTACCGCCGGCCACGAGCCGCGGTTTGGTTTTGCGTGGACGCCGCGCGGCGCCGATGGCTGGCTGCGCCGCGTGACGGGCGGGCCGGATCGGCTGTCGGTGCGCGGCGGCTTCGGGCTCTTCCATTCGCGGATCTTTCAGAGCGTGTTCTCCCAAAGCGGGGCGTCCTTGCGCAGTCAACCGCCTTTTGGAATTTTGCGCGCGTTCGACAGCGGGTTCGACGTGGCCGATCCGTCGCGCGGCTATGTCTATTCGATCGACAACTTCAATCCGCGCGGGCTGTCGATCGCGCGCATCGCCCCGAACCTGGGCATGCCAAATATCCAGCAGTACAATTTCACGATCGATAGGGTCATTACGCAAGACATCGTCTTGTCGCTCGGCTACACGCGCACGCGGGCCATTGGCAACCTGTTGAATGGGATTCAAAATCGCGCCCGTTTTCCAACGCTCGGCTCCGACGGAATCATGTACGACAAAATCTGGCCCGACCTAGGTGCGACCAATCCCCCGCCCGGCTACATTTCATTGGCGCAGCCGAGGACGCAATTGCGCCGGCCTGATCCGCAGTACTCCTCGATCTTTTACGTTCACAACGCGTCGTGGAGCTACTACAACGCCATGCGAATGACACTGCGCCAACGCTACAAGAAAGGGCTGCATTGGATGGTGAACTATTCGTGGTCGAAGACCATCGATACCGGCACCGACGTCACGCAGGGCAACACGCTGACCGAGTTCGATTCGGCCCGGTCTCTACGGGGGCTGAGCGATCTTCATCAGGCGCATCGCATCAACATCAACTACGCGTACCAGCTGCCGTTCTTCGCCAAGAACCGGTTCATCGGCGGATGGACGATCTCGGGCAATCACACCTATGCGACGGGAAATCCGTTCACGGTGACGGCGGGTTATGACGTGAACGCGGATGGCGTCCTCAACGACCGCCCGATTCTACTGAATCAAGCACTGTACGGAATCTCGATCGACAACGCGCGCGTGAATCCCGCCACGGGCCGGCAGTTCAGCGAGGAAGCGTTTCCGTTGAGCGGCTTTTTCCCGACGCTTGCCAACACGGTCTCGCAGCGGCCGTTCGATCCAGGCGGATCGGGCAAGGACTCCCTCGGCCGAAACACGTTCTTCGGTTCGGGCATTCGGAATTGGGATCTCGGCGTCTACAAAAACTTCCGCTTGCTCCGCGAATCGCACAAACTACAATTCCGCGCGGAAATGTACAACCTCATGAACACCCCGAAGTTCGGCCTGCCGGTGCGCAACACGCTCAGTCCAACATTCGGACGCATCGCCGGGACATTCAACAACTTCAATTTTGTTGGAGCGTCGCGGTTGGATGACACCGCGCGAATGGTGCAGCTATCGTTGCGGTTGGTGTTCTGACGGTAGTGGCTCCACGAACGACTGATTCGTTGAAAAGCCTGCCCCGCCCGTCGCGCTAAAATAGACCGATGACGTTAGACGAGTTGGAAAGAGAGTACACGCCGCTCCGCCAGCAGGCCATCGCTGTGCGGAGCTATCTTTGACGCCCCTCAAAAACTGGCCGAACTGGCCAAAACCGAGGACCTGATCGCCTCGCCCAACTTCTGGAACGAACAAGAGCGCTCGCAAAAAGTCATGCAGGACCGCAAGCGCCTCGAGAAGTCCATCGGCGATGACGCCGAAGTGAAAGGCATGATCGAAGAAGTCGACACGCTCTTTGAACTAGGCCGCGAAGGCGAAGCCGTCAACGGCGACCTCGAAACCACGCTGAAGAAGTTAACCGCGCGCCTCGAAGTGCTGGAAACGGCGATGCTCCTCTCCGGCGAAAACGACGCCAAGTCCGCCATCGTCACCATCCACCCCGGCGCCGGCGGCACCGAAAGCCAGGACTGGGCCGAAATGTTGCTCCGCATGTTCCTCCGCTGGTGTGAGCGCAACAACTACCAGGCCAGCATCACCGATCGCCTCGAAGGCGAAGGCGCGGGCATCAAGTCGGCCACCATCGAAGTCGACGGCGAAAACGCCTACGGCATGTTGCAAAGCGAAATCGGCGTGCACCGCCTCGTCCGCATCTCGCCCTTCGACGCCAACGCGCGCCGCCACACGTCGTTCGCATCGGTCTTCGTCATTCCGCAGATCGACGACGACGTCAACATCGACATCAAGCCCGAAGATCTGAAGATCGACGTCTTCCGCGCCTCGGGCGCCGGCGGACAGCACGTCAACCGCACCGAATCCGCCGTCCGCTTCACCCACCTGCCCACCGGCATCGTCGTGCAGTGCCAGACCGAACGTTCGCAGCACAAAAACCGCGCCAGCGCGATGAAACAAATGCGTGCGAAATTGTTCGAACACGAAATGAACAAGCGCCGCGCGGAAGAGAAGAAGCTCGAAGACACAAAGCTCGAAATCAACTTCGGCAGCCAGATTCGCAGCTACGTGCTCGCCCCCTACCGCATGATCAAGGACCATCGCACCAAGAAGTCGGTCGGCGATGTGGACCGCGTGCTTGACGGCGACCTCAGCGAGTTCATGCACGCCTTCCTGGTCTTCAAGAAGACCGGCAAAATCGCGGGCGACGACAAGGACCTTGACGACTAATTCGCAACTCGAAGAAGCGGCGGCAATCCTGCGCCGAGGCGGGCTGGTCGCGTTCCCGACCGAGACGGTCTACGGCCTCGGCGCCAACGCGCTCGACGAGGACGCGGTCCGCCGCATCTACGCCGCCAAGGGCCGGCCGTCGACGTCGCCATTAATCGTGCACATCGCCGGCGCGGCGATGGGCAAGCGCGTCGCGCGCGAGTGGCCGGAAACCGCCGCGATCTTAACCAACCGCTTCTGGCCCGGCCCGCTCACCCTCGTCCTGCCGAAACAAAAACGCGTCCCCGCCATCGTCA
>VFZQ01000008.1 GCA_016871135.1 Acidobacteriota bacterium
TCCGTGACGGTGACCGGTGGCTTCGAGGGTATGCTCGAGAAGCTGTTGGTGCCGATCCGTAAGTAATCCGCGCGAAAGTGCCCGGGCCGCTAAAGGCTGGCGGCCCGGGCTGGGGCGAAACGCGATATGCTCGCTAACGGCCCATGAAACTCGCCCTACTCGTTCTACCCGCGTTGATCGCCGCAGCCGCCGATCCCGACAACGTCGTCATTCATCGCGCGGTCGATTACACATCCATTCCCCATGGCAAACTGGCCATGGACATTTTCACGCCGAAGGGCGCGGGCCAATATCCCGGCGTCGTGTTAATTCACGGCGGCGGCTTCAGCGGCGGGTCGCGTGACAGCTATCTGCCAATGGCGATTCGCCTCGCGCAGAACGGCTACGTCGCCGCGGCGGTGAGCTACCGCCTCGCGCCGATGTTTCAATTTCCACTTCCATTGCATGACGTCAAAAGCGCGGTGCGATTCCTGCGCGCCAATGCCGCCAAATATTCCCTCGACACCGCGCACGTGGGCACGATCGGCGTCAGCGCCGGCGCAACATGGGCGCAGTTTCTCGCCACTTCGCGCAACGTCACAAACCTCGAAGGCAACGGCCCTCACAAGGACCAATCGAGCGCCGTCGACTGCGCCGTCAGCTACTACGGCCGTTCCGACATGCTTCGCAGTTACGAAGGCAGCCGCAACGCCGCGCAAGCTTTGCCGCAACTACTCGGTGGCGATCGCAATGCCGCGCGCGACACCCATCTGCGCGCCAGCCCGCTAAACTGGATCACGCCCGATTCCGCTCCGATTCTTGCCATTCACGGCACGCGCGATCAGAACGTCCCCTACGAACAATCGCGGCTTCTCGTCGATCGCCTAAAGAGCGTCGGCGTTGAAGCCGAACTCGAAACAATCGCGGAAGCCGACCACGGCTTCAAAGGCGCCGACGAAGAACGCGCCTTCGCGCGGACGCTCGACTTCCTCAATCGCAAACTCAAGCCCAAGCTGATCGAGACGCGCAACATCCTCGTCACCGAACACGGCGCGGGCGCTTCGATCATCGCCATGGCGTGGCCCTCCGGGCGCATCCTGTGGAAGCGGCCGAACAACCGCGCCACTGAAGCCACCGTGCTTCCGAACGGCAACGTGCTCTATATCGAAGATCCGAAAGGCGTCGTCACCGAGATCGACAAAGAGCAAAACGTCGTGTGGCAGTACAAGACGCTCAATCCCGCCGGCCTCGTCAGTGTCGAACGTCTCGCCAACGGCAACACTTTGTTGGTCGACGACGCCGCGTCACGTGTGTTCGAAGTTGCGCCCAATGGAAAGGTCGCCTGGAGCGTGGTTCGCGCCGAGTTCAAAGGCCTCGCCATGCGACGCGCGAGACGCACGCCGCAAAACACAACGTGGATCACCGTGCAGCGCGCCGGACTTGTCATCGAGATCGATCAAAACGGCCGTGACGTGCGCAGGTGGGAGTTCCCAAATCGTATGCCCGCGCAGGCCCTGCCGCTGGCCAACGGCGATGTGCTGATCGGCCTCGCTAATCCAGGAGAAGTGCGGCGGGTGTCGTTCGACGGCAAAACCCTCAACACCTTCGGCGGCGCCAACGACGCCGCTCGCACCGCGTGGACATCCGGTTTCACGCCGCTTGCCGGCGGGGGACTGCTGGTCGCCGATTACATGGGCGGCCGCATCATCGAGTTCGATGCCAAGGGCAACATCGTGCACCAGATCAAGAATCTTCCGTGGATGATGACGGCCGTGGGAGTGTTGAAGTAGTCTCCGTAGAGCGGCGGTTAGGAAACCGCCGCCCTTCGCGGCTCGGGGGAGCGCGGCGGAACCGTTTGATGGTTGAATTTCACGGACACGAGTTTGGACACGCCCGGTTCTTCCATCGTCACGCCATACAACGTCTGCGCCGCTTCCATCGTGCGCTTGGCGTGGGTAATCACAATAAACTGCGTTTCGGACGCCATCTCGAGCAACAACCGCGCGAGCCGTCCGGTATTGGCTTCATCGAGCGGTGCGTCGACTTCGTCGAGGATACAGAACGGGCTCGGCTGAAAGCGGAAGATGGCCATCAACAGCGCCATCGCCGTCAGCGATTTCTCACCGCCCGATAGCAGCAGCACGTTCTGCAGCCGCTTGCCGGGAGGCGATGCGATCATCTCAATGCCGCTCTCGTTCACATTCGATTCGTCGGTCAGCCGCATCTCGGCCGCGCCGCCGCCGAACAGAACTTTGAACATCTCGCCGAACTGCGCGTTGATCTTCTCAAACGCTTCCAGGAACCGTTTGCGCGACTCGACGTCGATGTCCTGAATCGCTTTCTCGGTATCGCGGATTGAATCGAGCAGATCCTGCCGCTGCGTGTTCAGGAAGGTGAAGCGTTGCTCGGACTCCTTGTACTCTTCGAGCGCCTGCGGATTCACCGCTCCCAGCGCTTCGATCCGGTTCCGCACATCGACGTACTTCGTCTCCAGTTCCGACAGCGCCAATTCGTCCAGTTCCGGATCGTCCTCGCGGCCCAACTCGGAAGCCGCCAACTGCAAGTCTTTCCGGCTGTTCTCGTCGAGGTGTTTCAAGTCCGACTGCAACTGCACCAAATGGATTTCGATCTGCGAACGGCGCTCCTGCGCTTCCTGAACGGCGATGCGATGCGCCTTCAGCGCCTCGTCCAACGCCGCCAGTTGCGCGCGCATCTCCAAGTCTTTCGCGGCCGCTTCGTTGACCAGCGCATCGACCTTCGCCGACTCCTCGGTCAAACGCGCCACCGCCGCATCGAGCTCCATATTTTCGTTCAGCAACCGCGCGCGGTCGAGCGACAACCGCTCCATCTCCGCCGCGATCGCCGAACGCCGCCGCGTCAGTTCGCCGGCCTGTGCTTCCAGGCGCTGGCGAGCCGCGGCCTCACTGCGTTGCCGTTCGTCCAGCGAGGCCAGTTCCACTCGCACCACGGAGTGTTCCTCCGAGACTCGCTGGACGGACTCACGCAACACATCCAACTCACCGCGACCCGCTTCGAGTTCGCGTTCGGCCAAGCCTCGCGCTTCCTCCTTCGTCGCGAGCAACTGCTGCTTCTCTTGCTTCTGCGCCTGGCTGCGCGCGGACTCGCGTCCCAGCCGCTCCAATTCCAACCGCGCCGACGACAGCCGCGCGTTCGAGCGATTCGTCTCCTCGCCCAATCGCCGCATTTCGTGATCGAGCGCCAGCGCTTCTTTCTCTTCGCGCTGCTGTTGCTGACGAATCTGCTCCAAGCCTTCGCTCAACGCGTGAATGGCCTGTTCCAGTTCGCCGATCGACTGCTGGGTCGCCTCAAACGACTTCTGCTTCGTCTGCACCGTACCCATCAGCTCGCGCAGTTCACGCTTGAGAGCCAGCGGTCCCGATCCCGTCTTCCTCCCGCCGCTCACCGCGTGGCCGTGATAACATACGCCGTCGGGCATTAGGAAATAGACGTCGGGGTATTGCATGGCCAGCCGCTGCGCCGCGTCGCGTTGCTGCACCAGATAGCATCGGGCCAGGCGCGGCAGAATTTCCGCCGGCGCTTGCGTGAGCCCATTCGTCATTTTGACGAAATCGCTCAAGCGGCCGACGATTCCCGTCTCCGGTCCGATCGGCGGTTCGACAGGCGGAGCGCTGGCGTACTTGTCTTCGAGTTCCGGATGCACCAGGAACGTGGCTCGTCCGTCAAGATCGCCGCGCATCAGGTCGATGCCGCTATCTGCCTGCGACCAGTTCGCCACAACCACGTACTCAAGCTCGTCGTGCAAAAACTCTTCGGCCGCCTTTTCAAACGCCGAATCGACTTCGATGAAATCCGCCAGCACGCCCGCCGGTTTCAACTCCTGCGTCTCGCCGCGCTTCACCGCCGTGAACAACCGCTTCACCGACTCGGTGGTATACGCGCGATGCGAAAGGATCTCTTCGAGAGAATCCTTGCGCGCCTTCAACCGCGCCAACTCCGCGCGCACCGTCTCCAGCGCGCGCCGCGCTTCGGCCAATCCGTTCTTCCGCCCACCCAGATCCGCTTCGGCGCGTTTCTTCTGATCCGACAACGATTCGAGCTGCATCTGCCGGTCGCCCAGCTTCGTCTGCAACCCGGTCTTCGTTTCCGCCAGCCGCGCCAGATCCGCCGTCGCGCCTTCTTCTTCCTTTGAAGCTCGCACGCGGTCGCGCTCATTCGACGCCAAATACTCTTCGATCTGCGCCAACTGATTTCGCAGCGTCGACGACTCGCCCAACAGCCGCAACACCTGCTGCCGCGCCGATTCCAATCCCTGCTCGCGCGCCCGCAACGCCGACTGCGTTTTCTCGCGCTCTTCATTCTTCAAACGCAACCGTTCGCGCGCGTCGTTGGCTTTCGCCGACGCCTCTTCAAGCGACTGCCGGAACTTCTCGATATCGGCATCAAGCAGCGCCAGCCGCTTCTCCACTTCCTGCGACTCATTCTCGCCGCCCGTCAACCGCTGTTCGATCGACGCCACTTGCGTCGACTGGCTGGCCAATCGCCCGCGCGTCCGTTCGGCTTCCAACTGCAAATCGGCCAACTGCCGCCGCTGCGCCGTCAACGTCTCTTCGTGCGAATAACAGGACTGCTGAAGTGCCGTGTGCTCGGCCTCTTTGGTGTGCAGCTCCTGGCCCAGCGTTTCAAACGCAGACGCGGCCTGGCTCATCTCGATCGCGGCTTTCGACGCCTCTCGCTCCAGCGTCTTGTACTTGCCCGCAAGCAACAACCGCAGATGCGTCACCATTTCTTCGCGCAGTTTGACATATCGCTCTGCTTTCGCCGCTTGCCGCTTGAGCGAATTCACCTGCCGCGTAACTTCTTCCAAAATGTCGAACACGCGCGTCAGGTTCTGCTTCGCGCCTTCAAGCTTGGCTTCCGCCAATCGCCGCTTCGTCTTGAACCGCGTGATGCCCGCGGCTTCTTCAATGACCGACCGCCGGTCCTGCGGACGCGAACTCAAAATCTGTCCGATGCGGCCCTGTTCGATAATTGCGTACGACTCCGGGCCAAGGCCCGTACCGAGAAAGATGTCCTGGATATCGCGCAGCCGGACCTGCTTGCCGTCGATCAGATATTCGCTCTCGCCCGACCGGTACAACCGCCTTGTGATCGAAAATTCGCTCTTCTTCTTTTTCTCGGCGTGCTCGGCGATCGCTTGCGTCACCACTTCACTCTGCTCGGTGGGCGCCGGTGCATCCTGTACTGCCAAGTCGATCGGCAGCGCTACTTCCACGGTCGGGTCGACGAGCGTCAGCGTCACCGAGGCCATCCCCATCGGTTTCCGTTCGCGCGTACCCGCGAAGATGACGTCTTGCATGCTGCCGCCGCGCAGACTCTTTGCGCTCTGCTCGCCCAGCACCCAACTGATGGCGTCGCTGAGGTTCGATTTCCCGCATCCATTCGGGCCGACGATCGCCGCGACACCGGCTCCGTTAAACCGCATCTCCGTGCGGTCGCAGAAGGATTTGAATCCTTGGATTTCAACGCGCTTCAGTCGTAGCAACGCGATGTCCCCCTCAATAGTTGATATTCACTCTGACGCCATGCCAGAGTGCTCGGGGGGTATTCCTATCGTAGAGTCCCCGCGCGAGAAATGCAAGCACATTGTGCCCTTGATTTAGTTGTGGAAATCCTGTGACCACAACATATAGTATCCAATTGACGGACTAGTACAAGCAGCCCAGCGTGTGGCCGGCACAATTCGACGAACTCTAGAGTCACGTCGAGTTAACATAAATTCATGCGGAAGACGGAAGTAGAAGAGATTGAAGACGGATCGGGAGAATCGACGCTTGATGTATCAAAGCTCCCGATTGTGCGCTGGCTGGCCATCATCGCGTTCGTGCTCGTCGCCATTGGAGTCTCGTCGCAGGCGTACTTGTACCTAGCCATGCCGACTCGCGGCCTCCGGCTGTTTCGATTGGTCGATCTCGACAATGAAAACAACATTCCTGCCTACTTTTCGACGATTCAGTTGTTCCTTGCCTTCCTGTTCACGGCGGCTGTGGCCTTCGTAGAGGCGCGGAAGAAGGATCGTTTTCGGTTCCATTGGGCCGCCCTCGCGCTACTTGTGCTAGCCGCCTCGGCAGACGAGGCGGCCAGCATTCACGAACTGGTTATGGAGCCGGCGCGGAAGCTCTTGGGAACGACTGGCTACCTTTACTTCGCGTGGGTCGTTCCAGGAATGATTTTTGTGGCACTCGCGGCGATCCTGTTCGCCCGGTTCATTTACCACCGCCCGGGGCCGATCCGCTCGCAAATCGTAACCGCCGGCGCCGTGTTCCTGGGCGGCGCTATCGGGATGGAGATGTTCAACGGCAGACACTACGAGCTCTGGGGCCCGCAAAGCTTCAAGTACGCGACCTTTTGCGCCATCGAAGAGGGTATGGAGATGGCAGGCGTCTTGTTTTACATCCGTGCGATACTCGCACAACTTCGGATGTCGGGCGCAACCATCCGCCTGCGGTTCGGCGATTCTTCAACTCCTTAAATGGGCCACGCGCGCCAGCGGAAAATTTCGTGTAACTTCCCTTCCGCCGCTTCGACAAAACGCGAAAGCCGCGCAGCAAGGCGTGCACCATCCAGCTTGGGACGAAATGCCCGATTAACCTTGCTACCCTGTGGACATGCGGATCGCATGGCTATTACTCCTGCCCGTCGCATTCAGCCAAGGATGGCCTTCGGTGCGATGGGAACCGTTCATAAGCGGCCTGTCCTCGCCCGTCGACATCCAATCGCCGCACGATGGCAGCGGTCGATTGTTCGTCCTGGAACAAGTCGGACGAATCAGGTTAATCCGCAACGGCGCGCTCGTCACGGCGCCGGTTCTCGACATCGCCGCGCGCGTACAGTTCGGCGGTGAGATGGGGCTGCTCGGCCTCGCCTTCCCGCCCGAGTTCGTAACCAAGCAATACTTCTACGTCAACTACGTCGACCGCCAACGCCGCACCATCGTCTCACGGTTCAAAATCAACGGCGATGTCGCCGATCCTTCCTCCGAGGAGATCCTGCTAGCCGTTCCGCAGCCCTTCACCAATCACAACGGCGGCCAGATCGTCTTCGGCCCGCGCGACGGCTATCTCTACATCGGCATGGGCGATGGTGGTTCGGCCGGCGATCCGCAGCGTCACGGCCAAAACCCCACTTCCCTGCTCGGCAAGATGCTCCGGCTAGACACCGAACGCTCCTCGCGCCCCACACCCGAAATCTGGGCGCTCGGCCTGCGCAATCCCTGGCGCTTTTCCTTTGACCGCGAGACAGCCGACCTGTACATCGCCGATGTCGGCCAGGGTGCGAAAGAAGAGATCGACTTCCAACCCGCCGACAGCGCCGGCGGCGAAAACTACGGCTGGAACCTGATGGAAGGAACCAACTGCTATAACAACTCCAACTGCACAAATCGCGCCGATCTCGTCCGACCCATTTTCGAATACGGCCGCGGCGACGGCGTCTCGGTCACCGGGGGCTTCGTCTATCGCGGAGCGCGTTATCCGTTCCTGCAGGGCGTCTACATTTGCGGCGACTTTGGCAACGGCAACATCTTCGGCGTACGCCGCGCGGGCGATGGATGGGAGTCAACCAAGTTCGCCAATGCAGGCTCTCAAGTAAGCACTTTCGGCGAAGACGAAGCGGGAGAGATCCTCATGGCGGACTACATGCGCGGCACGATTCGCCGCCTGGCCGCCGATCCGCCTCCGCTCGCCATCTCGGCCATCGTAAGCGGCGCCGACTTCACCGCCGCGGGCGCTCCCGGCGCAATCATGTCTCTGTTCGCAAACGCGATCCCCGGCATCGACGGTGTTACGGCCGCCGCGCGTTATCCTCTGCCGACAACTCTCAGCGGGGTATCGGTCCGCGTGAACGGAACCGCCGCGCAGCTTTACGCGGTAACCCCGAGGCAAATCAATTTTCAGCTGCCGTGGGACGCGAGCGGCGATGTCTCGATCGCCGTCTCGGCCGGTGCAATCACCGCGCCCGTGTTCCGGCTTCGCACCGGCCAAGCCGCGCCGGCGCTGTTCGCGGTCGCGCAGCGGGGCGTCAACTCGTCGATCATCTCGGCGTCAAATCCCGCGTTGCGTGGCGAGACGATCATTCTCTACGCCAGCGGCCTGGGCACGGTTTCCAACGCGCCGCCCGTCGGCGCGGCCGCCCTCGCGTCGCCACTGTCGATGGTACTCGGCAATACGGAAGTGTCGATCGGCGGGCGCTCCGCCCGCATCGATTTCGCGGGCCTCGCCCCGGGTTTCGCCGGCTTGTACCAGATCAACGTAGTCGTCCCGGCCGATGCCGCGCCCGGCGAATCGGAGGTCGTCTTGCGGACCGGCGGCGTCGGCAGCGCCGCGTTTCGGATCAACGTGCGCTAGGCGGACTTCAGAATTTCGCGAAGCTTCTTCACCACGATTTTTTCTTCGCCGGGCTGCAGCGTCCATACACCGATCCCGATAAAATTCTCGCTCCCAGGCACCACTTCAATCGAGGGATCGCCCTCTCGCATCTTTTCCGCCACGTCACGATAGCTAAGTTTGACCTTTGAAGAATCCCACGTTAATTTCAGATGCGGAACGTGGTTGGCGATCTCTGGCACATACTGCTCCGCCTTCACAGAAGGAGTCGACGCCACGCTGTCGCCAATGAACTTAACACGCCGCTCCCATTCCTTCCACTCGGCCTGATGATCCTTTTTCAGGAAAACTTCGACCGCCGCCAGCATGCCCAGAAGCTCTTCCTTGTTCACCTTCATGCCCCGCCCGATCGCATCGCCGTTCGGCGAAGCGTTCATGCGCGCGGCTTCGATCAGATCTTTGCGGCCCAGCAGTAATCCGGCCGACTGCGGCCCGCGGATACCCTTGCCACCCGAGAAGGTCACCAGCGAGAATCCCAACTTCAAATACTTCGTCAAATTCTCCAGCGGCGGCGCATCGGCCGCGCAATCGATGAAAGTAGGAATGTTCAACTCTTTGCCGAGTTGCGCAAACTCCGCATCCTTCACCTGCCCGCGATTGTTGGCATCGTTGAAGAACAGCGCCAGCGCGGTCTGCGGCCCGGCCAGACGCCGCATGTCGGCTGCGGTTTCGAATTCGACCATCTTCACGCCGCAATTGCGAACCGCGCGATCGTAACCGAATCGATGCGCCTTCTGAATCAGGACCTCGGTCTTCATCCCGGTCAGATCCGGAATCTGCTGAATGAACTTGCGGTTCGATCCGGTTAGACACGCCGCCGTGCCCAGCGTCAGCGCCGACGCCGCGCCAGCCGACACCATCGCGCCTTCGGCATTCAACAGTTCGGCGATGCGCTTGCCCACCGCGTCATGCAACTCCGCGAGGCGGCAGAAATACTTGGAGGAGTAGTTGATCGCCTCCATCACCTCCGGCAACATGAGCGAGGCCGTGAACGAGGTATAGCTGCCGGCCGCGTTGATAATCGGCTTTACACCGAGCTCCTTGAAGAAGTCGCGCTTGGTAGCGGCGGCAGCGGCGGGCGCCAGTGAACCCGCGAGCGGCGCGGCGATCGATCCGGTAATGAACTTGCGTCGGTTGGCCATGAAAGAAAACTCCTGCAAACGATTATAGTCGGAACTCTGAGGATGGAGTAAAGCGATTTGCCGATTGCGTTCGCCTATCGGTTGCGGTGTATGCTCGGAGCGTGATCCCGGCTTTGCTAGCCATCTTCGCCGTCGGCGCCACGGGAGTGTTCGCCCTGGCCACAGCCGCCAGACGGCGTTGGCTATGGTGCGCGGCCTTCCTCGAAACGGCGCTGCTCTTCTATGAGTTGTCCTTTGCGCTCGGACCAACCCGCGAATGGATTCGCCTCGATTTGCTGGTCACGATGCCGGCGTTCTCCATCGCCAACCTGCTCCTTGCGCTTTACGCCGGACGCCGCGCCGGAGCCTATGTGGCCCTCGCTCTGGCCGGCAGTGCGGTCGCGCTACCCATCTGGTTTTTCCTGCTTCGATAATGCTCGGCTATGCCACCCGCACTCCCGCCAATTTCTCCAGCCACCGGTGCAGGCGATCGGGCAGAGCGTAACCGGCCAGACACGCCGCTCCTAGTTTCCAATTTCTGACGTCGCTGAAAAAGCGTGTCCCTCGCAGCAGCCCAATCGCCTCGTCGAACGATCCCCGCTCGTACGCCAGGAATGCGAAGTACCGCGCCATGTTTGCGTCGCCGGCTGCCGCCGCCAAGGGCGCCATCGGTCCAAGTTTCTGCAACAACCGTTCCCACTCCGCCTTCATCTTCCGCCAGTCAGCCGAAATCTGTACCGAGTGCCGCCGGTAAAAGGTCACCTCCTGCTCATACGCCCGGCAGTTGCCGCTCCGAAGCGCCGCCACCCGCAAAAATAAGTCCATGTCATAGTAAAGCCGGAACGATTCGTCGAACAATCCGGCTCGGTCAATCGCCGACCGCCGCAACACCACCGACGACGTGTTGCCGATGACAAAGTCCTCCATCATCTGTTCGAAAGACAACAATCCTCGCCAACGCCGGGAATGCAGCCCCAACGGCCTGCCCTCGTCGTCGCACAACCGCGACCAGCTAAACGTCAAGTCCAACCCGGAATCCCGTTCCATCATCTCCACCTGCCGCTCCGTTTTCCATGGGGCCCACAAGTCGTCGTGATCCAGCAACGCGATATAGTATCCGCGCGCCGCCGCCATCGCCCGGTTCAACGCCGCCGCCGGCCCCGCATTCTCCTGACGGAAGACCCGCACCCGCGGATCCGCGATAGCCGCTAAGGGCTCGGTCGACCCATCGTCGACCACGATTACCTCAAGCGGCGAGTAGCTCTGGTTCAGCGCCGACCGCACCGCTTCCACCACATACCGGCCCGAGTTGAAGGCGGGCGTCAAAACCGAAACAAGTGGCGCCGGACTAGTCAAAGATCGAAATCTGCCGGTCGTCGGGCTTTTTGGCGCGGCCTAAACCGCTACCGACCACGGCCATCACGTGGATCGACTTCAAGGCCTCCCGGGGTACGAAAACTCGCTGTGGCGTAACGCTCAAGTCTGGCGGCGTTAAGGTAAATCCATACGGCTCCGGCGTTAGCAAATTGTTCGGGAGGATGCCGTCCATCATCGCCCCATCCCGGTACACCAGCCGAACCCAAAGCCCCGGAGACTTTGGACGGCTGGCAAACGTCCGGTTGTTCAGATCGGGCGTTTCGTCATCGAAATCCTGAACAAAACAAAGGACTTTTACTTCGGCGTACGGCAACGTCAGTATGTTGCCGTCCCGCGTCAACATCTCGATTCCGCCCGGGGTCTGGAATGTCTGGGGATGCACGAACCCCGTCACCGCTTCCCGTTCGAAACGGAGGATCCGTACCCGCTTGTTTGTTGAGCCGCTCACGCCGCCAGTGTTTTTCCTTCAAACATTTTTTGCAATATTGTATCATTAGGTAACATGGCCCAATTGGGTTGCCTCGGTGCGCAAGTCCATCAATTTCTAGACTTTTGCCGGATTGAGAAGGGCCTGGCAACCAACTCGGTGTCTTCCTATGCGCTGGATCTCGAACGGTTCGTCGCTTCCCGAGGTGGCGCCGAGTCCCCCGTCCCAGCCTCCCAAGCCGAAATTCAGTCCTACATCGATGAGCTGTTCGCCGCCGGATTGTCCTCGCGGACCGTCGCCCGGCACCTTACCACTCTGCGCAACTTCTACAAACATCTCCAGCGCGAAAAAATTCTCGACGAGAATCCGACGGATTTGCTCGCCTCGCCGCGTCAGAGCCGCGCGCTTCCCAAATACCTCAACGCCGCGCAAATCGAAAAGCTCCTCGACTCCCCCAACGCCGGAAAACCCGGCGGCCTTCGCGACCGCGCCATGCTCCACCTCCTCTATGCGAGCGGCCTCCGCGTCAGCGAACTCTGCGCGGTCGAACTCAACGACCTCAACCTCAACATGGGATTCATCCGGGTTACCGGAAAGGGCGACAAGACTCGCCTGGTTCCCATGGGCCAAGCGGCGATGAACGCCGCCGAAGCCTATCTCGCGGGCGGCCGCCCCGCAATTCTCAAAGGGCGCGCCAGCCGCTTTTTGTTCGTGACCGGCCGCGGGTCGAAGATGACTCGTCAGGCTTTTTGGAAACTCTTGGCCGGCCACGGTAAAGCCGCCGGCTTGTTCGACGGGCTGAGCCCGCACGTGCTCCGGCACACATTCGCCACCCATTTGCTCGAAGGTGGGGCGGACCTTCGCAGCGTTCAAACCATGCTCGGCCACGCCGACATCGGAACAACCCAAATCTACACGCACGTCGCGCGCCGAAGGTTGCGCGCGGTCGTCGACCAGCATCATCCGCGCGCTTAACCGCCGGAGGGATGGAGACCAACAATGAGCGATCACATGTTCATGCTCGAGAGCCACCTCAACGTCCAGCAAATGGCGGCTCTGTTGTCCGTGCAGGCAGCCGCCAACGACGCCGGCCTGTCGATCTATCTGACCGGCGCCGCACTCCGCGACATGCTCGGCGGCTTTCAGATCCGCGACCTCGACTTCACCGTTGAAGGCAACGCCGCCGCTTTTGCCAAAACGCTTCCCAAAAAGCTCGGCGCCGAACTAGTCTCGATCGACCCCAGACGCAACCTCGCCGAACTAATTCTGCCTAAGCACGTCACCATCCGCATCGGTATGTCGCGCAAAGAGGTGTACGGTAAGCCCGCGTCCAAGGCGCAGATCTCGCCGGCGCCAATTCACGATGATCTGCTTTGCCGCGACTTCACCATCAACGCCATCGCCATGTCGCTTAACAAGCAGTCGCTGGGCCTGTATGTCGATCCCTCCAACGGCATCGGCGACATGCAAAACAAGGAACTGCGCATCGTCGGCAAGTACAGCCTGTATGACGATCCGGCCCGCATCCTCCGCCTGTTCCGCTACCGCGTTCGCATGGGCTTTACTCTCAGCGAGAAAACCCAGAATCAGTACAGCATCGTTCGCGAGTTGAAGCTGGAATCGAAAATTTCCAACGAGGCGATCGGCAAGGAGTTCCGCGCCATCGCCGCCGAGGCCAACTCCGCCGACATCGTAAAACTCCTCGACGAAGAAAAACTGTTATCCCTCTTCTGCCCCGCGTTGACTCGCGCCAAGGTGAATCATGCCGGCCTCCAGAAGCTGCAAAGGGTGCGGACAAACGTTCCGCCCGAATTGGACTTCCCGGTCGACAACCTGCCGCTGTTCCTCGCCGTCCTGGGCGAAAGACTCGCTCCCCGCGATCGCTCCGCGCTGGCAAAGATCTGCGGCCTGACCAGGGCCGAAGTGGCTGCCTGGGGCAAGCTCGAAGCGGGCGCGAAGAAGCTGGAACGCGATCTGAAGGCGGGCACTCTCAACAAGCCGTCCAAAGTGTTCGCCGCGGCATCGAAGGGGACCGGCGAACAGATCCTGTTTGTGCTCTATCGATCCGAAGCCCGCCTAGTCCAGGACCGCCTCAAGAATCACCTGCAAAAGTATCTAATGGTGCAGCACGAGATGACCGACGAAGAGATCGCCGAAGGCGTCGGCGCGGCCAAACCCGGCACACCCAAGTACGAGAAGGCGCGCATCGCCGTCTTGCACAAGAAACTCGACGCCCGGCCGAAAAAGATCGTGGTTGAGGTCCCGCCGCCAGGCCCCGTACTATCGGCCACCATCGTCGCTAGCGCGAGGCGGTAACCGGGTCGATCGCTCTCCCGTCCGGCGTTATTCCAAATGGGCCACGTACTGATAGTATTCCGAGTTTGACGTCTTGTACTTCTCCAGCATCGCCGAGTCAATGTAGCCGAGTTGGTAAGCGATCTCCTCCAGACAACCGACCTTTAGCCCCTGCCGGCGTTCAAGGGTCTCGATAAAATTCCCAGCCTGCAGCAGGCTCTCGGGCGTCCCGGTGTCGAGCCACGCAACGCCACGGCCCATGATCTCGACCCGCAGCCGCGATTGCTCCATGTAGGCTCGATTGACATCGGTGATTTCGTACTCGCCGCGCGCCGACGGCTTGATCTTGGCCGCGATGTCGACGACCGAGTTGTCATAAAAGTACAGGCCGACGACCGCGTAATTCGACTTCGGTTTGGCGGGCTTCTCTTCGATACTGGTCGCGAAGCCGTTTTCGTCGAGCGCGACAACTCCGTAGCGGCCGGGATCCTGAACGCGGTAGGCGAAGATCGTGGCGCCTTCCGTGCGGGCGTTCACTTCGCGCAGCGAGCCGGTCAATCCGTGGCCGTGGAACAGGTTGTCGCCGAGGATGAGACACACCGGCGAATCGCCGATGAACTCGCGGCCAATCACAAACGCCTGCGCCAAACCGTTGGGCTGAGGCTGCTCGGCGTACTCGATCCGAATGCCGTACGACGATCCGTCGCCGAACAGTGCGCGATAGTTCGCCAGATCCTGAGGCGTGGAAATCAGCAGAACCTCACGAATGCCGGCCAGCATCAAGGTCGAAAGCGGGTAGTAAATCATCGGCTTGTTGTAGACCGGCAGGAGTTGTTTGCTCACCGCCGCCGTGATCGGATGGAGGCGCGTTCCGCTGCCGCCCGCCAGAATAATTCCTTTGCGCTTCGTAGCTTCCGGCTGTTTTTGCATCTATTCCTGATTGTCGCCTAGGTAGGCGCCCGCGACAAAATTGAGAATTTCCCAGACATGCCGCCACTATTACACTAAGGCCCTTCCAGATGCCAGCCGCCGCCCCCCTCCCCACCCTTACCGCCTTGTCGCCCGAGGACGAACTACATTGGCTGGCGCTGCGCCTTGTGCCCGGACTCGGCACGCGGCGAGTGATCCAACTACTCGAGAAGTTCAAGACGCCCCAGCTGCTGTTTCGTTCCTCGGTATCGGAACTAGAAGCCACGGGCGCTCCGCCGGGACCGGCGCGGTCAATCGTCTCCGGCTGCACCTTCGACGACGCCATCGACCAGCAAAACCGAGTCCGCGCGGCGGGCGCAACGCTGGTCAGCTTTCACGATCGCTCCTATCCGGAGTTGCTAAAAGAGATACTCGACCCTCCGCTATTGCTATTCGCGCGCGGCGATCTGTCGTTGCTCTCCCATCCGTCGATCGCGGTCGTCGGCACGCGCAAACCGACACCTTACGGAATGGCCGTGGCCGAAAAACTCGGCGGGGAACTCGCGGCCGCGGGACTGTGTGTGATCAGCGGCATGGCGCGCGGCATCGATACCGCGGCCCACAAAGCCGCCCTTTCCGTTGGCGGCAAAACCACCGCGGTCTTCGGATGTGGCGTCGACATGACCTATCCCACCGAGAATCGAAAATTGCAGGAGCAGATCGTCTCGCGCGGGCTGACCATTTCGGAATTTCCCATGGGCGCTCCGGCTTACCCGCAGAATTTTCCGATTCGAAACAGGATCGTCGCCGGAATGAGTCAAGGCGTACTCGTTGTCGAAGGCGCGCAGTACTCCGGCTCGGCGATTACCGCCCGCCTGGCCGTGGAGCAGGGACGCGAAGTCTTCGCCATTCCGGGCAACATCACCAGCCAGGCGTCGTGGGGCCCTAACCTGCTGATTCGACAAGGCGCGAAGCTGGTAACCACCGCCCAGGACGTGATCAACGAACTGAGTCCGGAGACGCGCCGGCGCATCCAAAACGGCGGCGGCGCATCTATGGAGGATAACCGCAAACAGGGCACGTTGCCCCTCGGCCCAAACTCGGTTCTGGGCGACGAGATTCTTGCAAAACTGAAGGTCGACCAGCCGATGCATGTTGACGACTTGTTGTCCGGTCTGGAAAACTATTCCTCGTCTGAGATTGTCGTGACTTTGTTCGAACTGGAACTCCTAGGACTGGCAAGACAGCTCCCCGGCAAGCAGTACGTCAAGGTTTGGTAACGGACACTCGACCCGTTTAGCGGTTACACTGGAAATTCAATCATGTCGAAATCACTCGTCATCGTCGAGTCGCCGGCGAAGGCGAAAACAATCGGAAAATATCTGGGCAAAGACTTCGTCGTCAAAGCCTCGCTCGGCCACGTCAAGGACCTGCCTAAGAACGATCTCGCGGTGGATGTGGACCGCGGTTTCGAGCCTACCTATGAAGTCATCGAGGGTAAGAAAAAGCTCATCGGCGAACTGAAGGCCGCAGCCAAAAGCGCCGACAACATCTATCTGGCGGCTGACCCGGATCGCGAAGGCGAAGCCATCTGTTATCACCTGCAGGAAGAGTTGCAGTCCAAGGCCGGAAAGGGCCCGGCCATCTTCCGCGTGATGTTTAACGAAATCACGGCAAACGCGGTTCGCAAGGCGTTCGAGAAGCCGCTGACGGTAAACACCAATCTCGTCGATGCGCAGCAGGCACGCCGCGTTCTCGACCGTTTGGTCGGTTACAAAATCTCTCCGCTGCTCTGGGATAAGGTCCGGCGCGGGCTATCGGCGGGGCGCGTGCAAACCGTCGCGCTGCGGCTGATCGTCGACCGCGAGCGCGAGATTCTGGCGTTCGAAAAAACCGAATACTGGACGATCGACGTCGCGTTGAATGCGAAGAAGCCTCCGGTGCTCAAAGCGCGCCTGGCAAAGCGCAACGGCGAAAACCCGGTCATCGGCAACGAGGAAACGTCGAACGCGATCGTCTTGGACCTGAACGGCGCGGCATACGTTGTGCAGTCGGTCGGGACGAAGGAAAAAAAGCGCAATCCGGTGCCGCCGTTCATCACCTCGACGCTGCAACAGGAAGCCGTGCGCAAGCTGCGGTTCTCGGTCAAGCGCACGATGATGATCGCGCAGCGCTTGTATGAAGGCGTCGAACTCGGCGACGAAGGCGCGACCGGCTTGATTACCTACATGCGTACCGATTCGGTGCGTGTGGCCGACGATGCGCTGGCCGAAGCGCGCGAGTTCATCGGCAAGAAATTCGGCGACGCTTACCTGCCCGAGAAGGCGAATGTCTATCGCGGCAAAAAGGACGCGCAGGACGCGCACGAAGCGATCCGGCCGACCTCGGCCGCTCGCACCCCCGAGTCGCTGGCGAAGTTCCTGCAGGAAGACGAATTGAAGCTGTACACGATCATCTGGAACCGCTTCGTGGCTTCGCAGATGATGCCGGCGATCTTCGATCAAACGACAATCGATGTGGCGGCAACGGGCAAGTCCAAGGACTCCTATCTGTTCCGCGCAACCGGTTCGGTTATGAAGTTCAATGGCTTCCTGGCGGTCTACGAAGAAGGTAAGGACGCCAAGGACGAGGAAGACGAAGAGCTGAAACATAAGCTGCCGCTCGTCGCGCGAGGCGAAGAGTTGCGATTCAAGGCCATCGAGCCCGAACAGCATTTCACCGAGCCGCCGCCTCGCTACACCGAAGCGACGCTGGTGAAGGAGTTGGAAGCCAAGGGAGTGGGACGGCCGTCGACCTACGCCTCGATTCTTTCGACGATTCAAGAGCGCGAATACGTGAAAAAAGAGGGCGGCAAGTTTGTGCCGACCGAACTCGGCACGGTGGTCACGGACCTGCTGCTTGAGTCCTTCGCCGACATCTTCGACGTGCTCTACACCGCCCGCTTGGAAGAGCGGTTCGACGAGATCGAAGAAGGCACGATCGACTGGCGCAACGCGATGGGAGATTTCTACGAGAAGTTCTCCACCGATCTGGAACGCGCCGCCGTGCAGATGACCGACATCAAGCGCATGGAGAAGCCGACCGACTTCGTCTGCGACAAATGCGGCAAGCCGATGGTCATCAAGTGGGGCCGGCATGGCAGCTTTATCGCCTGCACCGGCTACCCCGAGTGCACTTCGACGCGCGAGATTCCAACAACGTCAACCGAAGACCTGGGCGAACAGGGCGAGGACGAATACTGCGTTAACTGCGGCCGTCCGATGGTCCTCAAGAAGGGCCGCTTCGGACAGTTCATGGCTTGCACCGGATACCCCGATTGCAAGACCACGCGGCAACTCGGACAGGCCGAGAAGAAGGCCGATGTCAAACTCGATGAGCTGTGTCCGCAATGCAATAACAATCTGGTGATGAAGTCGGGCCGGTTCGGCGAGTTCACGGCGTGTTCCAACTACCCGACGTGCAAATACGTCAAGCAGAAGACGATCGGCGTAACTTGTCCGCAGTGTAAGGAAGGCGATCTGATCGAACGCCGGTCCAAGCGCGGCAAGACGTTCTACGGCTGCAACCAGTATCCGAAGTGCGACTTCGTGGCGTGGGCGAAGCCGGTCGACAAGCCGTGTCCCAAGTGCGGCGCGAATTACATGCTGGAGAAGTTCCTCAAGTCAGGCGCCTTCTTGCAATGCGCCAACGACGAGTGCAAGCATAAGGAACCGGTCGCAGAGGCCGTTACGGCGTAAGTTATGTCTGAGTTCTACCGGATCGCAAAACTACCGCCCTACGTATTCGCCGTCATCAATGAGATGAAGGCGAAGCTGCGCGCGCAGGGGCAGGATGTCGTCGACTTCGGCATGGGCAATCCCGACGGCGAAACACCGTCGATCATCGTCGACAAACTGGTCGAAGCCGCGCGGAATTCGAAGAACCACCGCTACTCGATGTCGCGCGGTATCCCACACCTGCGGCAGGAGATGGTCAAGCGCTACAAGCGCAACTACGATGTCGATCTCGATCCGGAGAAGGAAGCGATCGTTACGATCGGCGCCAAGGACGCCATCGCGCATCTGCTGTTTGCGATCATCGCGCCCGGCGATATCGTGGTGTCGCCCAACCCCGCGTATCCGATTCATCAGTACGGTGTGATCATGGCCGAAGGCGAAGCGCACATGCTGCCGATGCCCGATGCGGCTACGTTCCTGCAAGGGCTTGAGGATCTCTACAACAAGCCCGCGGAGAAGAAGCCGAAGGTCATCCTCATCTCATTCCCGCACAATCCCACAACCACCTGCGTTGACCTGCCCTTCATGAAAGAGATCGTGCGGCTCGCGCAACTGCACGGCTCCTACATCGTGCACGACTTCGCCTACGCCGATCTCGGTTTCGACGGCTACAAGCCGCCGAGTATTCTGCAAGTGCCGGGCGCCAAGGACATCGCGGTCGAAATTTTCTCGCTGTCGAAGAGCTACAACATGGCCGGGTGGCGCGTCGGTTTTTGCCTCGGCAATCCGAAGATGATCTACGCGCTGAGCCGCATCAAGAGCTACCTCGACTACGGAACGTTTCAGCCGATTCAGATTGCATCGATCATCGCGTTGCGCGAGTGCGAGGAAGAGACGATCAAGATTCGCGACATCTACCAGGAGCGGCGCGATGTGCTGGTCGAGGGCTTGAACGCAGCCGGTTGGCCGGTAACGACGCCGCAAGGGTCGATGTTCCTATGGGCCAAGATCCCGGATCGATTTGCTCCGATGGGTTCGCTGGAATTTGCAAAGCTGCTGATGGAAAAGGCGCTGGTGGCGGTATCGCCGGGCATCGGGTTCGGACCGATGGGCGAAGGCCACGTGCGGTTTTCGTTCATTGAAAACCCGCACCGCACACGCCAGGCGATCCGCGCTCTTAAGCCCTTTTTACAAGCCTAGCGATAATCTTTCGGAATACTCCTGTATATTGGTCAAACGAAGATGCCGATCAACAGTTTGATGTTTCGAATGCTGCTGGCAGTGATGTGTTTACAGGCGCAAGAGCCGGTGATCACAACAGCCGTTGGCACTGACTGGCTGTTTAACGGGGACGGAAAACCCGCCCTCGACGCACCGCTCGGCTTCGCGAGAGCGGTGGCGGTAGCGACGGATGGCACAGTCTATGTCTCGGACCCGGACAATGCCATCGTCGGACGAATCGCTTCCAATGCCCGGTTAAACGTCGTTGCCGGAAACGGGATTCAAGGACTTTCAACGTTCGGTGGCGATCCGACTTCACGAAGTCTGTTGCGGCCCGATGGCGCGGCGGTCGATAGCAAAGGCCGGGTGGCGTTCTTCGAAGGCGGAGTGATCTGGTTGCTCGCCGATGGCGGCGCTGTGCGATTTGCCGGCGGCGGGACTTCAACGGCGGAAGGCGTCGCGGCGGCATCGGCGCGGCTTGCTCCGGCGGCGATCGCCTTTGGACCGGACGACTCGCTCTACATATTGGAGACCGGGAATCACCGCGTACGGCGGCTATCGAACGGCATCGTCACGACGGTCGCAGGCAACGGGAGCGCCGGATTGTCGGGAGACAACGGCCCCGCGGTACAGGCACAACTGCAGTTTCCCGAGGGAATCGCGGTGGGCCGCGACGGGGTTCTCTACATCGCCGATTGGCAGAACAAGCGGGTCAGACGCGTCGACGCCGCTGGCATGATTACCACCGTCGCGTCGCATTTCAACAACATCAACGGGGTTGGCGTCGATCACACGGGACGTGTCTTCTTCGCCGATGTTCGGACGATCTTTCGGGTGACGGGCCCAGGTGAACCGGCCGTCGTTGCGGGCCTTGCCGAAGAAGGTCTTTCTGGAGATGGCGGTCCGGCCTCGCGCGCCGAGGTTTTTGATCCCCATTCGATCGTGTTCGACGCGGCGGGGAACATGTTTTTCTCCGATCTTGGCAATATGCGAATCAGGCGAATCGCCGCGAACGGAGTGATCACGACAATCGCCGGCAACGATCGCTATCGGGAATCGAACGAGGGTGTCGCCGCCGTTGCGGCGACCTTGAACCGGCCGGAAGCCGTAGCGGTGGCCACAGACGGATCACTTTGGGTGGCGAATTCCGGAAATTGGAGCGTCCACCGGCGGACCGCGGAAGGCGGATTCGTGCGTGTGTATGGGAACCGAACGATTGGCCACCCGCAGCGGAGAGCTCAATTCGGAGTGTTGATTCCACTGGCCAACGGTGACATGCTGACGCGTTCGCCGTTTCAGGTCTACACGCTTTCGGCGACCGGCCGGCTGACAACCCTGTTCGGCAGTGGGTGCTGCGAAGCCGCGCGCAACGGCGATTCGGCGGCGACCGTGCAATTCGGCGGGCATCCCGCGTCTCTGGCCGTCGCGCCGAATGGCGATATCTACTTTGGCGAGAACATCAACCGGCACCGGATCCTGCGCGTGGACCGCGCGGGGAGAGTAAGCATCGTGGTTGGCACCGGAGCGGTTGGATTTAGCGGCGACGGCGGGCCAGCGTCCGCGGCCACAATCAACTACCCGACGTTCTTCGCGTTCGACCGCCTGGGCAATTTCTACTTCTCCGACGCGTTCAACAATCGCATCCGAAGGGTGGACACGCGCGGCGTGATTGCAACAGTCGCCGGCAACGGGACCTCCAATCTGTCGCCGGACGGCGCCCCGGCCACCGGGCCGATCTGTTCCCCGCGTGGAATCGCCATCGACGGATCGGGGCTGCTTTACTTCGCCGAAGGCTGCAACGGCAGAGTCCGCCGGATTAGCGCGGAAGGAACTTTGGAGACGGTCGCCGGATCGACGAACGGATTCAGCGGCGACGGCGGCCCAGCGACCCGCGCGCGTATGAACAGTCCGGCCGGAATCGCCTTCGATCCGCCCGGCAATCTCTACATCGCGGACTCGTTCAATCACCGGATCCGGGCCGTGCTCGCTCGAGCGCCGTCTTTTCGGATTTCTCCGTCGGCCGCTACGTTGAACGCGGCGGGATCGGGAACCATCGACGCAATTCCTTCAACTCCTGGACTGCCGTTCCGCGCCACTTCATCCGAGAATTGGCTCACCGTCACTCCCGCGGAAGGCACGCTCCCGGCCGCCATCCGGTATGTCGCGGACTTCAACGGGCTCGAGCCCGGAACCAGAACCGCGACTGTGACGATTCGCTCCGGTGCGTTGACGGAGACGTTCACACTGACGGCAAATGTTCCGCCCACCGCTCCCGCGCGCCTCAGCGTTTCCGCACGGACATTGTCCTTCGCCGTTCCGAAGGGCGCGGCCGAGGCATCGGGTTCGATAACGCTCTCCAACTCCGGTGGAACACGGCTGCCGGTTTCGCTCTCCGTAAATCAAACTTGGCTCCGGGTCGAGCCGACGGCCATTACCCTTGCACCTGGGCAAGAAGCGGAAGTCTCGGTCGCAATCAGCCCGTCGGCGCTCAATACCGGGACCTTTACAGGCGCCGTCACCGTGCAACCCGCCGGAGGCGAACCGGTAGCCATCCCGGTCACGCTCGCAATCAGCGATGTGCAAGGAAAACTACTTCTTTCGCAACGCGGGCTGGCATTCACCTCGGTCTCGGCGGGCGGAGTACCTCTGCCGCAGAGCATCGGAGTTCTGAATGTCGGATCTGGTTCGATTTCGTGGAACGTCCGCGCGACGACGTTGCGCGGCGGCGATTGGCTCCGCGTGGCGCCGGCTTCGGGAACGAGCACGGCGAACAGCCTTTCGGTTCCGGCCGTCGATGTGACTGTTGTCCCTCGTACCCTGGCGCCCGGCGAATATCAGGGCCAAATAGAATTCGTCTCGCCCGGTGCGGTCAACTCACCGCAACGCGTGACAGTCACTCTGCAAGTGCTTCCGCCCGGATCCTCTCCCGGCCCCGAACTCAGCGCTTCTGGCCTTATCTTCACCTCGTTCGTAGGCGACGACACTCCTTCGCAGAACGTATTGGTTTCGAACCCCAGCACGGCTCAGGCGCAGTACGCGTCCGGTCGCCTGACCTTCGACGGCGCCAATTGGCTCAGCCATGCACCATTGTCGGCTGCGGTCGCACCGGAAGAACCGGGCCGGATTGTCGTCGCGCCGGACGTCTCCCGGCTTGCCGCGGGTGTTTACCGGGGCGCAATCACGCTACAGTTCTTCGACGGCGCCATCCGCACGATCAACGTCTTGACTCTCGTCGTCGGCGCGGAATTTCGAACCACCGCCAGCGGTCGCGGCGCCTCGTGCAACCCGGCTCGTTTGCTTCCGCAATGGGCGGCGCCTCGCGATAACGCATCGGTTACGCTAGCCACCGCCTCCAGCCTGCAAGTCAAAGTGATCGACGATTGCGGTCAGCCTCTGATACAAAATGGCACGGTCGTCGCGCGATTCTCCAACGGCGATCCGCCCGTTCCGATGGTTCACACCGGTAATGGAGTCTGGTCGGCGACCTGGCTTCCCGCGCGCTCTGGCGCAACACGAGTAACCGCCGTCGCGGTGTTGGCGCGCGGAACAAATATCGTCGCGGCCACAAGCGACCTGAACGCCAACGTGCAGGCCGGCGGCTCTTCGCCGGTCGTCGCGAAAGGGGCGGTCCTCAACGCCGCCAGTTTCATCGCGGACGCGCCAATCGCCCCC
>VFZQ01000009.1 GCA_016871135.1 Acidobacteriota bacterium
TTGCAGTACCGTGGCTGAAAGCAGCCCGCCTGAAAGGCGGGGGGATTAGACCCGGCGCTGCGATACTAAAATAGAGTGCGTATCGACGCCCAACATTCCTTCAACCCGCCCGCGCAATCCCTCGAATGGTACGCCAAAATCCTTGCGCGCAATAAGTTCGAAGCGTCCGTCTACTTCGGCCCCGTCGCCGACGCCGCACCGTACCCGTTCATTCGCCGCGTGATCGCCAGCGAGCCGATCAGACACTCGCTCGTTCGCTCCGTTTTTCTTGCCGATCCAACTCCAGCGGCGATCGCCGCCGTCGAACAGGCGGGCCTCAACATCGAAGCCCCCGCATCGGCTTGGCCGATGCAGACCGGCGCACCGGTGGCCCTCCACGGGTTCCCGGAATCCACCGGCCTCCCCGACAACGTGGTCATTAAATTGACCGGCTTTCGTCTCCCGGCCGACCCAGCCCGCACCGCTACCTTCCGGCGCTTTCTTCGCGAACTGGGGCCAGACCGTCTGATGTTCGCGTCCGATTGGCCTCTCGCCGGCTGCACCTGGAAAGAAACCCTCGCCGCATTTACCCAAGCGCTTGGCGCGATGCCCATCGAAATCCGGGAGCAACTGCTAGGCGGCACCGCCGCCAGATTCTACGGACTCTAAAGCCCGCCGCCCCAACCGCCGATAGATAGATCAGCATCGCCATGCGTCCACGCAATCGCGGCAGCGCGCTCTTGTTCACCCTCCTGGCCAGCACAGTCGGCTCGGCGATCCTCGGTCTCGCCATCGACACCGCGGCGCTTTTGGCCGTCCGCGCCCAACTGCAAACCGCCGGCGAGCTTGCGGCCGATTCGATCTCCCTTGAGAAATCCGCCGACGCCGGGGCTTCTATCGAGACTCTCGAAAAAGCGGCGCGAAACAGCCTCGACAAAAACGATTTCCCCTGGGTGACGATCACCCTCGACGCCGAATCGGTGCAGATCCGCCACCAGGCCGATGTCTTTTTCCTTCGCAGGATCCGTACCGAACCGGTCGCGGTCGAAGTCAGGGTCAAATTATGACCCGCCGAAATCAACGAGGCGCCGCGCTCATCGAACTCGCCGTCTCGCTGCCCTTTGCCGTCCTCCTCTTCATCGGGCTGCTCGACCTCACGATCTTCTTCTACCAGCGCACCCAAGTCCAACTCACGCTCCACTCGGCCGCCCAGTCGATTATCAAAAATCGTGCGCTCTATACGGATGCCCGCAACCTGGATCGCCTTTCCAACGAACTCTTCAAGGACGACGTCGCCTTCCAGCTCCGTCACGAAGACGGCCTCTTGCGTATCGACGCCGTTCGATCCATCACCCCTATGCTTCGCCCGCTGTCGGCCGCCGGTTATCCCTCCCAAATCTCCGCCCGCGCATTTATTCGCTTGAAATAGTGACGGACTATCCCTCCCGTCCTCGCGTGTCTAAGTGAAAGCCGCAAGGAGCTTCACCATGAACAGCACTGGCAAATTCCTCGTTTCCGCTCTTCTGCTTCATGCCGCCAACATCAAGAAACTTGGCGACACCCAACAATCCATCCCACTCCCACAGCCAAATAGCGCTCCGCCTGTAACCACAACTCCGCGCTAATCGTAGTGTTCTAATAGAACTTGCTTCGCAGCGCTGTTTTCCTACTCAGTCTGATATTCGTGTGTTCGGCCCAGCCGGCCGTTCACGCGGAGCGCGGCCTCGTCCGGGCCCAGAATCGCCCCCTCCCAGGCGCCCTTGTCACCGCTATCAACGGCGACAAAAAGTTCAGTTGCGCCACCGACGATAACGGCGCTTACTCGCTGGAACTTCCCGAAGGCGAATGGACCCTCTCGGTCGAGATGTTCGGTTTCCAAACCGCCACGCAGAAAATTCATCCTGGCCCAGGCGCTCCACCAATCGAGTGGAAACTAGATCTCGTCGCCGCCGCGGCCGTTCGGCAGGCCGTCGCCGCTTCTCCGGAGCCCTCCGCGCCCGAACCGGTCGATTCGATTGCGCTTCCTCCGCCAGAACCTGTCGAAGGAGGCGCTAACGAAACTTTCCTGCTCTCTGGCAGCCTCAGCCAAGGCCTGCCCCCCGGTATGGCCGAAGGCCCGCCGGAGGGCTTCGGACGAGGCCCCGACGGGCCTCCCGGTCTCGGCGGCCCCGGCGGCTTTACGCCCGGTGAAGGTGCCGCCGGAGGTGCGGGCGGGCCTGTCGCGGGTTCCGGAGGCGGCCCGCGCGGCGGTGGTTTCGGATCTGGTGTCGGCGGCGGCTTCGGGGGCCGAGGCCCGGGAGGTCCCGGCGGCCGAGGGGGTCCAGGCGGACCCGGCGGCAGAGGTGGCCCCGGTGGCCCCGGCGATCGCCTTCGCCGCGCCCGCGCCGCGCAAACCAACGCGAGTATCGGCAACCGGAGTCGACGCCCAGCGCGCAACGCTATCCGCGGCCAACTCACCTACGTCGCCCGTTCCTCGGCCTGGAACGCCCGGCCCTTTTCCATCACCGGCCTCAACTACGCCAAGCCCGATCAGGCGTCCAACCGCCTCTCGTTCACCGCCGGCGGCGGCATTCCCAAGCTGGGCTCCAGCGCCAATTTCAGCGTCTCCTACGACTTGCGCCGAGACCGCCGCGCCTTCAACGGCGTCGGCACCGTCCCCACTCTCCTCGAGTGCTCCGGCGACTTCTCCCAATCGGTTCAACGCACACCCGTAACGATATACGACCCCTCCAACCGTCTTCCGTTCCCCGGCAACCGCATCCCGGCCAATCGCGTCGACACCGCCGCCCGCGGCCTCGCCGAACTGATCCCGCTCCCCAACTTCAACGTCCCCATCCAGAACTATCAGTTCATTACCGGCGTCCCGCAAAACGGCCAGAATCTCTCGGCCCGCTTCAGTCGTTCGATCACCCGCAAAGATCGGTTTTCGATCAACCAAACCTGGCGGACCCAGGACGGCGTAAGCGCCCAACTCTTCGGATTTCTCGACGACTCCGACGGCTCGGGCTGGTCCACCGACCTTTCCTGGACCCACAACACGACCCCACGCCTCATCCAAACCATCCGCGCTCGCGCCAATCGCACCATCTCCGCGCTAGTGCCGTTTTTCGCCAATCGCCGCAACGTCGCCGCCGAACTTGGAATCGCCGGCGCGGCGCAAGATCCCATCAACTGGGGACCGCCCAACCTGTCGTTCACCAACTTCGGCGCGCTCCGCGACGGCACACCCTCCTCTCGGCGCGACCTCCAGATCACCCTCTCCGCCGGCTGGAACTGGGTCCACGGAAGACATACGCTCGGCTTTGGCGCCGACCTCGCCCGCAACCGCCTCAACGTCCGCACCGATTCCAACGCCCGCGGTTCTTTTACCTTCTCCGGCCTGGCCACCTCCGGCTTCGACGCCCAGGGCGCTCCCCTTCCCACCTCCGGCTATGACTACGCCGATTTTCTTCTCGGTCGTCCGCAGTCCTCCTCCATCCGTTTCGGATCGCCCTCCAACTACTTCCGCAGTTGGAACTACAACGGCTACGTGCAGGACGACTGGAAGGCCCGCCGCAACCTGTCGTTGACACTCGGCCTGCGCTACGAACTCGTCGGCCCATTCCTTGAGCGATACGGCCGGCTCGCCAACCTCGATATCGCCCCCGGTTTCACGGGCGTTGCCGTTGTCACGCCCGGTGCGACAGGCCCCTACGGCGGTCAATTCCCCGACGCCCTCGTCAACGCCGACCGCAACAACTTCTCCCCACGCACCGGCCTAGCCTGGAAGGTCTCCGACAAACACCGGCTCACCGTTCGATCGGCCTACGGCATCTATTACAACAGCGGCGTCTATCAGAACTTCGCCACGCGCCTGGCTTCGCAGCCGCCCTTCGCGCAGTCGGGATCCGTAACCTCCTCCCCCTCGCGCGTCCTGACCATCCGCAACGGCTTCGCCACCACGCCGTCGCAAAGTATCACCAACACCTTCGCCGTCGATCGCTCTTATCTCGGTGTCGAAGGACCTTAAGCGCTCCTACGTCGTCGAAGCCGTTTATCTCGGGACCAAAGGCACTCGCCTCGACATGCAGCGCGCGCCAAATCGCGCCGCCCCCGGCTCGCAGCTAAACGCCGAAGAACGCCGGCGCATCGGCAACGCCGTTGGCTTCACGTTCGACTCCTCGGAAGCCAACTCCATCTACCACGCGCTCCAACTCCGCGTGACCCGCCGATTCAGCCGCGGTGTATCTTTCACGAACTCGTACATGTTCGGCAAGTCGATCGACAACGCCTCCACTCTCGGCGGCGCCGGTGGATCGGTCGCGCAAGACGACAACAACCTGCGCGCCGAACGCGGCCTGTCCAGCTTCAACGCCGCGCACACGCTGAATTCTACTTTTGTCCTCGCCTCGCCGATTCGCGATCGCTCGCGCTCGCTCTGGGCCAACATCGCACGCGGGTGGCTGCTCACCGGCGCCGTGACGGCGCGCAGCGGCACTCCGCTCACCGCTCGCGTGCTCGGCAATCGTTCCGACTCCTCCGGCACCGGCGTCATCGGCGCCGGCCGCGCCGACTCGACCGGTCAACCGGTCAACAGCGGCTCCGGCTTCTTCAATCTCGCCGCGTTCACATTGCCGCCCTCGGGCCGCCTCGGCAACGCCGGCCGCAACACCATCACCGCGCCAGCCCTCTTCGCGCTCAACGGATCCTTCGGCCGGGGCTTCCGTCTCGGCGACGCCCGCCGCCGCATCGAATTCCGCGTGGAAGGCACAAATCTCACCAACCGCGTGACGATCTCCAGCCTCGGCACGGTTGTCAACGCTTCCAACTATGGCCTCGCTCTGGGCGCAGCACCGATGCGCGTCGTGCAAGGCCAGATTCGCCTCCGCTTCTAAATCACCATGCGCCGATTCACCGCTCTCCTGATCAACACCATCCTCGTCGCACAGGAATTCAAGTTCGAGGCCAAGACGCAACTGGTCATCGTCAATGTGACGGTCCGGGGTAAGGGAGGCGCGCCCGTCACCGGGCTCAAGCAGCCGGACTTCCGCATTCTCGAAGACGGCAAGCCGGTCGATATCGCCGTCTTCGAATATCAAGAGCTCAGCAAAGACTCCCTCCCCGCCGTCGAAATTCCCAAACCCGCGGCGCTCCCGAAGAAACCTGCCGTGGAAGAAGAGGCCCCCAAAGAAACGCCCAACTTCCGCGACAAGCGCCTTCTTGTCCTCTACTTCGATTTCTCCAGTCTTCCTCAGACCGATCAAATCCGCGCCAAAGACGCCGCCGCCGAATTCCTCGCCAAGCAGATGACGACCTCCGATCTGGTGTCGATCTACACGTTCGCCACTTCATTGAAGAAAACCGTCGGCTTCACCCAGGATCGCGATCTTCTGCTCCGCACCATCCAGAGTTTCGGCGTTGCCGACGCTGTCGAAATGGAAGCCGCCGATGCCGCCGAGCCATCCGAAGACAACGAAGACACCGCCGCTATCGACGAGACCGAATTCGCCATCTTCAACACCGACCGCAAGTTCGCCGCGATCGAAGATCTGGCCAAGGAGCTCGCGCCCATACAGGAGAAAAAGGCCGTCGTCTACTTCTCCTCGGGCGTCGGCAAAAAAGGCGTCGAAAATCAATCGCAGATGCAGTCGGCCGTGAATATGGCCGTGCGCTCGGGTGTGGCGTTGTATCCAATCGACGTACGCGGACTGATGGCCATGCCGCCCGCCGGCGACGCCACCAAGTCCTCGCCGAAAGGGCAAGGGATCTTCAGCGGGCGGGAACAAGGCCGCGTCCGCGAAAAAGCCAACGATTCGCAGGAAACCCTCTTCACGCTCGCGGCCGACACCGGCGGCAAGGCGCTGCTTGATTCCAACGATCTCGCCCTCGGCATCCGCCAGGCGCAGAAAGACATCGACAGCTACTACACCATCGCCTACTACTCCACCAACACCGCGAAAGACGGCCGCTTCCGCAAGATTAAGGTCGAACTCACCACGCCCAATAGAGACGCCAAGCTCGACTACCGCCCCGGCTACTACGCCGACAAAGTCTGGAGCCAGTTCGATGCCTCCGACAAAGAGAAGCAGTTGTCCGAAGCGATGTCGCTTGGCAATCCCGTCACCGAGCTCGACATGGCCGTCGAGCTCATGTACTTCCGCATCGAGAAGGGCCGCTACGCCGTTCCGCTCGCCATCAAAATTCCCGGTTCGCAAGTTGGCCTCAAGTCCGGCCGTACCGAACTCGACTTCATCGGCGCCATCCGCGACGCCAAGGGCAAGACCGTCGCCACGCTTCGCGACAGCATCAAGGTGCGTCTGCCGGAAGGGGCGTCCGAGCAACTCGCCAAACGCAGCATGCTCTACGACGCCGGCTTTCAACTCGCGCCGGGCCAGTACCGCGTCAAGGTCCTCGCGCGCGAAAATCAGGAGGGGAAACTCGGCACCTACGAGTCGAAGTTCACCATCCCCGATCTCGACGCGGGGCCTTCGGCGGGAGTCTCGAGCCTTGTCCTTGGCACCGCCCGCGAGCCTTTGAAGGCCGCCATCGGCAAAGCGGACGGCGGCAGAGAAAAGCCGATGAAGGAGCCCAAACCCGGCAAAGAGCCCAACCCCGAAAAGGCTATGCGCAAAGCGGAGAAAGCGGAAAAGACCACGCAGCGGTCCGTCAACCCGCTCGTCCGCAACGGCGGCAAACTCGCCCCCAGTGTCACCCACGTCTTCCGCCGGGGCCAATCGCTTACGGCCTACGGCGAGACGTATTCCGACACCGCCTTCGCCCGTCTGGCCATCTACCGAGGCAAGGAGCGTATCTGGGAATCCGGCGGCCTCCGCCCCACCGCCGTCCGCGAAGGGGCATTCGGTTTCGAAACGGTTGTTCCGCTCCGCCAGCTCCGCCCCGGTGAATACACCTGCCAGTTAACGGTCATCGATCCCGTCGCGCAGAAGTTCGAAACCCGCCGCCAGGCTATGGCGATCGCTCCGTAATATGATCCGCCTCGCACTACTCGCCGTCACCCTCCTTAGCGCGCAGAACATCCGCGTCAAAGTGGAGAAGGACATCGATCTGACGAGCATCAAGACCTTCCGCGTCGACCCCGGCTTCATCCACGGCCGCCACTACAAACTCAACGAAACAACGTTGAGACAGAACCTTGAAAACCACCTCGCCGCCCGAGTCGCAACAGTCCTCCGTCCCGCCGCTACTCCGGACGCCATCGTCACCTACAGCCTGCGCGCCAACGATGACAAGGACAACCGTAAGCGGCCCAGAGACATCACCCGCTATACGCTCGAAATCCGTATTCTCGACACAGCCCGAAGACCGCTTTGGACCGCTGTCTGCACCGGCACGGTCGACGACCGGCGCCAGCAATACGTCGAGCGCCACCTCCAGCGGGCGGTCACGCTGGCGATCGCGAAGTACCGCCAGGCGCAATAGCGACGCTACGCCGCCCGTATCCTTACATCAACGGCGAGGCCTGCTTCGGTGAGCATCCGCAACCGCTGATCATCGTGGGTCTAACCGCGGTCAAAACTCAAACTTCAACGCCAACTGCATCACCCGCGGCCCGCCTCGCCCGCGATCCACCACCGCCGTCACCATACCGCCCCCCAACGCATTAAACACCCGGTCCGGCAGATTCAAATTCGCGTGGTTCAAGATGTTGAACAACTCATAACGAAGCTGCACCCGCCGCCGCTCTTTCAGTTGAAAGTTCTTCAGCATCGCCATGTTGATGTAATGGGCGCTTGGCCCATCGAGAATATTTCGTCCCGAATTGCCAAACGCAAACGGCGTGAATCCAAACGCGCTCGTCTCGCAAACGCTCCGCGACGCGCAGCGAGGCACCGCTTCGAAGTCACTCAACTTGAACCACGGATAATCGACCCCTCGCTTCCCCGCTCCCGGAATATTCTCCTGTATCCCGGATCCAATCCGGTTCGGCCGCAGCGACTCCCCGAGATTCACATCCACATTCGCCGACTGGACCGTAAGCGCCTGCCCCGTGTAGAAACTCGCGCTCCCGGACATCTGCCATCCGCCGAATAGGCCTTGCGAAAGGCCCTTCGCCGTTCCCAAAAATCTCTTCCCGCGCCCGAACGGCAGCGGCGTCGAATACACGGCCGTGATGACGTGCCGCCGGTCGAAGTCCGACCGCCCGCGCTCCGATCGCAAATCCCGCGAATTCTGCGCCCCCGCGAAGCCCCCGGCTGACGCACCGCTCAACTGCGATGCATCGTCAATCGACTTGCTCAGCGAATAGTTGAAGCGTACAAATGCCCCCCGCATCTGCCGCCGTAGCGATACCTGCCCGGCGTGGTAGTTCGAGTTCGATCCAAACGAGTAGTAGTTGATCGTGTTTATCCCCGTGATCGGCCGCGGAAAACCCGTGTTCGCCTGATAAGCCTCCAGCGAACGGATCGGTTGATTGATGTCGTAGATCCGGCCCAGATGGGTTCCCTTTGATCCCACGTATCCCATCTCCAGCGCCCAACCAGTCGCCAGTTCCCGCTCGATCGTAAAATTCCAGCTCTGCAAGTCGCCCATCTTCGGCCGCGCTTCATAGCCGTTTGAGTTCGTCGAATTCCCCTCGGTCGCGCGAATATCGGGAAACGGATTCGCCAGCGTCACCAGCGTCGTATTCGTGGCCAACCGCGAGAACGTCTGGTTCACCGAGAACGGAAACCCCGTCATTAGCGACGTCCGGATCGGATTCAGCAAATGCCCCGTGAAGAAGATGCCATATCCTCCCCGAAACACCGTCGTCCGCTTGAAATACGGCACACGCCACGCAAAACCGAGCCTCGGCGCGAAGTTCACTTTGTCCGCGATCACCAGCGACCGCGGTACGCCAACGTCCTTGGCCAGCGCCACCCGGTCCTGCAAGTTAAACCGCGCAATCCGTTCATCGAAGTCCTGCACGTGCTTCGAATCGGAAACGACGATTTTGTTGATCCCCGGAATGAAGTTCGACATGCGGTCGTAGGCATCCACCGGCGGCATGTCGAGTTCATACCGCATGCCGAGATTCAATGTGAACGATCTCGTCACCTTGAAATCGTCCGCAAAAAACGTTCCCAGGCTCAACGAGCGCAAGTAGTTGCGCGTCGGCACCAGGGTCCGCGTCGTCGATTGCAGCATCCCCAGCAACATATCCGCCACCGAGTGCTGCGTCCAATTGCGCTGGAAGTTAAACGTCCCGCGCGAGTTGTCGTTGAATGGCTGATTAAATCGGGTGCGTTCGATGTCCCAGCCAAACTTCATCGCATGTTTCCCTCGGATCATCGTGAATTTGTTGCTCAACTGAAACATCGTCACGTGATAACTCACCGGTTGCGCCGACGCCGATCCGAGCGGCAGGTAGTCCTGAACGGTGATGCGCGGAAAACCCATTAACAGCGGATCGGTCGTAGTCCCGGTGATGCCGAGTTGCTCGGCGATATTCTGGCCTTGAAACTTTTCTCGCTCCTCGGTCGCATTCCGGCTTACGCCGCCGCGGACTTCCATGATCACCGTCGGCGAAAACATGTGCGTGTAATCCAGCCCCACCAGGTAGCGCGGGTCGTTCACGAAGGTGGGCCACAACGCCAGGGCGCTGCCGGCGGTCGGGTTCGTGTTATCCGCCACCCGCTGCTGAATACGAAACGCCATCGTATCGTTCGGGCCGAAGCGATGATCGACCTTGCCCATGTAGCTCGCCCATTTGTCGAAGTCCTTCGCCGTGGTGATGAAGTTGTTGTTCGGGTCCGCGCGATTCGGCAGCGGGTAATACTGCATCAGCCGTAGCGCGATCGGATCGAATCGGCTTGCGGGGATCCGATTACCCGGAAAACAACCGGCGGCGTTGGTCGCGTTACACGCCGGCGTCAGCAGCGGGTCTTTCAAGAACAGCTTCGCGCCGGTAACCGGAACAACCGACGACGAAAAATCGCCCGCCCGCTGCGCCGCCGTCGGTACGTTGCCGATAAAACTCTGCCCCAGCACTTCGCGATACGCCTCCCAACTAAAGAGGAAGAACGTGCGGTCCTTGCCGTTGTAAATCTTCGGAATCGTCAAAGGCCCATGCAGAGTCGCGCCAAACTGATTCCGCCGCAGAGAGAGTTTCTCCCGATCGAAAAACGAGCGCGCGTCAAAAATGTCGTTGCGAATGTACTCAAACACATCGCCGTGGTACCGGTTGGTGCCCGATCGCAGGACCATGTTCATCACACCGCCCGCCATCCGCCCATTCTCGGCCGAGAACCCCGAGACCTCCATCTTGAACTCTTGCATCGCGCTCATGTTCGGCCGCACGTAGGTGCCGGCCCCGCGCGGATTGCGGTTGTTGAACCCATCGACCGAGTAGTTCGTCGAGTCCGACCGCGACCCGTTGACGTTCAGCCCCGAGCCCTGCCCGCCCTGCGCCATCGGCACCACGCCCGGCACCATCAACGCCAGATCGAAAAAATCCCGGCCATCCAGCGGAATCTCGTTGATCTGCTGATTCGTCATGACCTCGCCCTTGATCGCGCCCGACTCCGTATTGATGAGCGTGGCTTCGGCCGTCACCGAAACCGAATCGGCCACCGCGCCGACTTGTAAACGGACATCTTGCCGCAGCACCTGGCCGACCTCCAGCGTCATGCCGGTCACCCGATGCGGCCGAAAGCCCTCTTTGTCGACCTGAAACTCATGTGTGCCCGGCGCCAGATTCGTAATCGTGAACGAGCCCTCGCCATCGGTCGCCAACTCACGGATGGAGTTCGTATCGACGTGCCGGACCTTTACGACCGCGGCCGGAATGACCCCGCCTTGTGTATCGCTGACGACGCCGGTGAGGCTGGCGGTGCCTTGCGCCCATACCGGCAGCGCGATAAGAACGAAAAAGATCCCCGAACGCATTGCACTACATTTACAGAATTCCACACTCAAACGCAACGGTGTTGCGGCTTACTTCGATTGCGAATCTCTTCTCTTTCGCCGCCGTGGCCGGCGTTCACCCTGGGTGATCGCGCAGGTACGCAGCCGAATGGGCCGGTCGGGCAATCGCGCTCTTGACGTCGAATGCGGTGCCGGCCTCTCGACCGCACCTTCCCGCCAAGTGCTCTGCCGTGGCTGCATCGCCAACAAGGACAGAGGTGCGGTGGCCGAAAGACTTACGCTCCGTGTGCCTATTCCGCGATGATTTTGCTTGCTTCTCGTAAGCCGGCAAACCTCAGCGGAAGTTCGGAGCCGGTCTTGCTGGCGCCGCCAAACTCTAAACGCCGTCGTGCAACTGTTGCAGCTTCGCCTTCGTCGCCGCATCGGCGGCGCCCGACTCCGGTAATCCGTTGTGGTGTTGAAAGGCGGTCAGCGCCGCGCGTAACTGCTCGGTCATCTCGTCGCTCTCGGTCCCGGGATCGAACCCCAGATTTCGAAGCCGCGACTGCTGGCCAGAAATCGTATCGACGGGATTCAAGTGCCCCGCCGAGACCGGACACTCATATCCGATCTGCGTCTTTCGCGCGTCGGACCAGATCGTCAGAGTGCCGCCGGCCGTATCCGGTGGAATCTCGAAATCGATCAGACCGGAATCGGAAACGGTTCCTTCGAAGACCAGTCCGCCGAGTTCAACCTTATACGGCTTGCCCCACAACTCCTGTTCTTCATCGCCGTCCCGGGCGATCTGCACGCGGAAGAATGTCTTCTGGCCCTCGACCTTGAAGTCGTGCCACTGATCGGTCGCGGCGTCTTCGGTCTTGTCGGCCGTTTCTGGGATGAAGAGCTGATCGCCCGGATTCAGAGTATTCGGATTCGGCCGCAGCCGCCGGAATTCGGCGTTGGAACCGTGATTGTAGATCGTACGCCAATCGGCGAATCCGAACGTGTGGGCAATTGTCGCCAGGCAATCCCCTTGCGCTACCGTGTACATCGGCATACGTTACGCCTTCCTCCAATCCGCGATTCCGGGGAACGACACCTTGCAGTTGCCTGGATCGATGTGCTCGACCTTGGCCTCGCCCTTTCCGTCCAGCGTGCCCGTATACACTTCGCCGTTTGGAAGTTCGATGCGGTAGTCCTGACCGGGAACGGGTTTGCCGTAGCGGTCTTTCAGCCTAATGCCGATCCAGTTCGTCTTCGTCCGATTTTCCTCGGCCGCGGGATTATAGGATTCGTCCTCTTCGGCCGCGCGCGATGCGTTGTCGGCGATCGCTTGCGCTTCCGCCGGGGAGAATGTGAGCTGGTTCTTCACGCGGTTGAACGGTCCCGGCCCGGTTTGTTCTCGGCCGGAGTAGGTCTTCATCGCTCCCGGATCCGCCGTGGCGGCTTCGACCGCAGCCACTGGCGCATTCACGGTGAGCTGGCTCACCGCCGTACCCGTCCCCGCCGAACCGCCGGAGTTGATCAACACCTGCGACCCGTTGATGGCGACACCGGACGCCGAGATGTCCACAAAGTTGCTGCCGATCTTGAGCGATATCTTCGCGCCCGCTTCGATGATCAAATTCTGCCCGGCCTTGAGGTAGATATTCGTGCCTTCGATCGACACGTCGCCGGTGACTTTCTCTCCCAGGTCGCCGCCGATCTTCCGGGTCGAGGCGCCCGTGATGTCTATGGCCTGTTTGCCGGCGATCTTGAGATTATGGTCGCGCGTGATCTTTTGCAGGACATCGCGGTCGATCGTCTGATTGATGTCGCGTTGGACGTGTTCGTTTTGATCGCGAACTACCACGAGATGGGTATCCTGCCCGACCCACTCCATCCGGTCTTTCACCACGCGCAGGTCCATCATTTTTTGCGCGTGGACAAAAACCTGCTCGGCGTCTTTCTTGTCCTCAAAACGGAGTTCGTTGAAGCCGCCGCCGTTCGGCGACGACAACGTCTTCCAGGTCGACATCGTCTTGTTGTCCGGCAACGTGTAGGCCGGCATCTGATCCGCGTTGTAGACGCTGCCGGTGATGATCGGCCGGTCCGGATCGCCTTCTTCGAACGCAACCACCACTTCCTGGCCAACCCGCGGCAGCGAGAAGAACCCCCAGTTCTTCCCCGCCGACGGCATCGCCACGCGGCACCAGCACGAAGCGGTGCCGGAATAACTCAGTGTCCGGTCCCAGAGCATCTGGACCTTGACGCGCCCATACTTGTCGGTGAAGATCTCCTCGCCCTGCGGCCCGACAACAACGGCGGTTTGCGTGCCGTGAACCACCGGCTTCGGCGTCGCGCGCTGCGGGCGGAAAGGGAGTGCGATCGGTATACAGTCGAACGACGCTTCAACAGGCGGGGGATACTCGCCTTCCTGCGATTCGCCCGAATACCCGCCGCGCTGCGGGATTGAGAAAACCATTCGTGTGATCACGTAGGCGCCATTGTCTTCCCAATGCGCGGCTAGCGTGAATTTATGTCCGGTCGAAAGATGCACGGCGCTGGTGCGCGCCGAGATTCGCAGCGCCTGAACACTCTCTTGCTGCATGCGGACTTTGGCCGTCCGCAGATTATCGGTGAAGATCTTCTCCAACGATGAGGCCTGTTCGGCGCCGGCGGGCGCAATGCCGTCGAATCGTTGTGCGTACGCGCCGGGATAGTCGTAGAGTTCCAGTTTGTCGTTGCCCGCTACCTTCAACTTATGCGTCAGAGTGCCGACGGCAACCGTCTCGGGCGCGATATCGACGCCCTCCAAGTTCCGGTGCGGCAGTTCGAAGGTGTGATCCCACAGTGTCACTTGCCCGGAACGCAACGTCTGGAGTTTGTTCCAATCGAAAACAAGAGCCTCCGGCTGATGCCCGCCCCAGATTTCCGTGTAGTGCAACTGCGGAAAATGATCGAGCTCGGCGTGCGACTGAGGTGTATCGGCAACGAGCAACTGATGCCCGCCTTCGCTGTGTTTGAAGTAGAAATAGATTCCTTCTTCCTCCATCAGCCGGCAGGCGAAATCGTAGTCGGTTTCGCGATACTGCACGCAGTAGTCGCGCGGTTCGTAGGCGCCCTGCAACTCGTAGACCACATCGTTAAGCTGCCCGAAAACCGTACGCAGGATGTCGGGCACGCTTTTCTGCTGATAGATCGCCGAACCGGCTCGGCGCCCCAGCAGCCACAACTCAGGCCCAAGGGTGAGCGTGTAGGCGGTATGCGTGAAGCTGCGATTGCCCCTGGTTACCGATTGTACGATGCCGTTGAAGTAGCGGTACTTGTCGTCATCGGCGACGTACACCTTCACACTGGCGTTGGTTCCGATCAGGCGGGAAAAGTCGATGACGGTGGAGTTCGGCGCGAAACACTCGATGGAATAGCGGAACAGCTCCGAAATGCCTTCCGAACCGTCGATCGAACGAATCAACAGGACATCTTCGCCCAGCGCGGTGGTGAGATTTAAAAGCCGGTTCTTTTGTGTGATCGCCACGCGACGCTTCTCCTCCGGGCTTCGGGCGCGGCCCGCCGGTTAGTACGTCGACGGATCGCCCGCGAGATCCCACTTGTGTTGCGGCTTGACGCCGTCAAACTCGCTCTTGGTAATCTTCTCACCACTCACCCTCGGCATGCGAGCGGTGAACGGGAAGAATGGAATCGTCGGCGGTTTCGGGGGCGCCCCGGTGGCGGCGGCGTTCGAATTCCAGTCGTCCCGGTAGCCGGTCAGATTTTGCCCGCTAGTTCCAAGCTGCAAGCCCTGATTCGTCGCGCGGTCCTTGATCTTCTGCAATCGCGTCGCGACGTTGCGGGCGTCGTCGACCGCCGATTTCGCCGAATTCATCGCGCTCCGAGCGTCCCGCACGGCTTGGCCGATGGGCCCGTCGATCTTGCCTAGCGTGTTGTCCATGATCAACTGCCACACCGGCATGAACGTATTCCGGAAGTTCAGCGCGAGAATCCACGGAAATACGCCGAGGTACGCTTCGTAGGCCAAGGCGTTGGCCGCCTGGCACTGCTGGCGCATGCCTTCCAGCTTGTCGACGCACTCGCCCATCGTCAACTCCAGCGCGACGTTCAGTCGCCGCAGCACTTCGCTGTTCAACTCGTTGAGGCCATCGTCAAGCAGCGCTTGGCCGGGCTGAATGTTGGCCCCCTGCACGTTAACGCCGAAGTCTTTGATCTGCCGCAGAAAGTCGATTTTATCCATCACGATCTGCACCAGACGATCGAGCATTCGCTTGCGGGCGGCTTCGTAGACTTGATCTTCGTCGATGGGAGCGACGGCGGGCCGGTCCATCAGGATTTTGTAGAGTTCGCGCAGGAATTCGTTGTTTACCGTCGTGACTTCGACGATTACGGTTTCGACAAACCCGGGTAGATTGTCCACGCCCAGGCCCGCTTTAAAGCCGTTCTTGATGAGTTCGGCCAATTCCTTCGGAGGCGCGGGCGGCTGGCCCGCCGCGGTCATCGGAGGCGGCGTAATCTGAAACGCCTCCTCCAAATACGGTTGCCCCGGCGCGGGAGGTGTGTCCGGATCGGGTTCAAGGAAGTCTCGAATCTCACCGGCGGTGTTTTCGATGCGTTGCCGGATGCGATTGAATTCTTCCATCGCGTTATCGAGAAATTCGATTCCCGTTCCGCCGCTGTCATCCGGCGTTGACCCGGGAGGAGGCGGAGGAGGAGGGTTGTACCAGAGATAGAACGCCGGCGTGATGGGCCCTTGCAACGCGGCGACGGTGTAGCGCCGCACGGTTTTGTCGATCGATTTTTCGAGATCCATCGCCATTCGGACGTAGAAGTGAAGATAGACGTCCATCGGCTTGAAGGCAAAGCCGGTGACGAAGTTCAGGATGTCGCCGATGATCGGCGGAATCGCGGGGCCCAAGACAGGAATCTTTCCAAGCAGTCCGCTCGTCGGATCGTTCTTCGGCGGCTCTAGCAGCTTGGCGAGAAACGCGCGGTAGTTGCAGCGTGCCTGCGCCAAATCGAGTCCGCACTTGTGCATTTGCGCGTAGGTCATCGTCGCGCCGTTGATCGGCATTACCGCGGCGGTGACCGCCTGGCCAAATGCGTTGACGTCGGAAGCCTTGGGCGCCTGCGAACCGCCGCCGGAGCCGAGCATGTCGGACGCCATGTCGACCATCGCACCCAGACCGCCCTTGGTCTTCTCCAGCGCGTCCAATACCGATTGGCAACCAGTCATCTGCGACGCCAGCAGCACCGCCTCCCGATGCAGCGCCGCGCGGTACTGAAACGCGCGCAGCTTGGCACCCGGAGGGAAGCTAACGCCGGAGACGTCGTTGTACGGCGTGTGGTGAAAGTTCTTGGAGGTGTCCAGATGAATGTGATTGAAGTGGCAGAATTGAATGGTTACACCCACATCAATCGGCCTCCGGTCCTCCGGGGCCTGCGCCCCCGCGAGACTCTGTTCAATCTGGCCCAGATTTTCGCCCTTGTAGAACTTCAGTGGTGCGTTAGACGCCGCGCCACCCGGCAGATTGCCGCCGAGTGCGCCGCTAACCGCATCCATCGCTCCAGATACTGCGCCTAGCATGGTGTTCTCCTACGTATGCAACGCTTCGATTTTGCTCTTGGTCGCGCCGTCGACTTCGCCGGTTTCCTTCAGCTTGTTTTCGCCCTGGAACTGCGTCACCGCTTGCGAGAACGTCTCGGTGAGTTCGTTGCTGTCGTCGCCGCAGTAATAGCCGAGGTTGTTCAGGCGTTGCTTCTGGCCGCTGACCGTATCGATCGGATTCAAGTGGCCGACGTTAACTGGGTACTCTTCCTTGCCGCCGTCCAGGATGATCTTGCCACCCTTCGAGTTCGGCGGGATAAAATGTTCGAGGTTCCCGTCGCCGTCGGTGGTGCCGTTGATGCTCTTGTCGTCGAGGATCAGCGTGTATTTCTCGTTGGCTCGCGGCTCACCCAGCAGCTTCAACTGCATCTTGAGCTTCGCCGGTACGCCCTTTCGCTTGAAGGTATGGCGCGTATCGGTGCCGCCGGAGTAGTCCTTCACGCGAATGGCGGGAACGGTGACTTCGTCGCCGGGGTTGAGAATGTTGGGATTCTTGCGCTTACCCTTTAGCTCGGCATTCTCGCCGTGATTCCAAACCGTTTCCCAGAAGTGGCCGGCTTCGTGCGCGATGCTGGGGATGCTGTCGCCCGGGCCGACTGTGTGAACATATTCTTCGTGCGCAACTGGCATGTGATTCTCCTTCTATTGCGAGATTGCGTCCTGATCAAGATTGGGCCACCGGATCTTGCAGTTACCCGCGTCAATCTTGTCGATACGAATGAGGCCGTCTTTGTTGGTCGACTTGGTGGCCTTCTTTCCATTCGGCAGGGTGATCTCGCACGTCTCGCCGACAACCGGCGCACCTGACTCGTCTTTGAGTTCGACCTCAACGAAATGTTTCTTGTCTTTATTCTCTTCCGACTTCGGATCGTGCGAGTTCGCCTCAGCGGCCGCCTTATCCGCCGGATTTTCGGTGGGCTTGGTTTCCTCCGGCTTCAGCGCCTCGACCGGAGCCACCGGGACGTTCAAGACTACGCCTTCCAATGCGGGAGCCGAAGATGCCGCTCCGCCGGAGTTAATCAAAACAATAGGACCGCTGATCTGAACCCCGCCTGCGTTGACGCAGACAAAACTACCGCCGGATTTGATCGTAACGCCCCCGGTTGATTCAATGACGACCGATGCCGATCCTTTTATTCCGACGGTGCTGGGCGCGTCGATAAGCACGTTCGAACCCAAGGTGAGAAGCGCCAGTTCGCCTTGAGCGCGCACCAACACGTTACCCTTGGAAACGAAAGCGGCGTCGCCTCCCGCACTCATCGAATAATCGCTGCCCGTTTGACGGGAGGACCACCCGCTAACGTCAACGCTTTGGTTACCTTCGATCTTCATTTTCGAATTCGCGCCGACGTACTGATTGAAATCCACGCCAACATTTGCGAAGTACGAATTCTTGCACCGGAAGTGTAGATCCTTCTCGCCATGGAAAAGAATGTACTCGTGCCCGATCTTGTCCTCAAACCGGATTTCGTTGAGATTCTGCGCACCTGCCTTTGGCGTCGACCGGCTCTTGATTCCGCTCCAAGTTTTGTTCGCCGGCAGTTCATGCGGCGGCATTTCGTGCGCGTTGTACACGCTGTTGAGAATAATCGGCTGATCCGGATCGCCCTCTTCGAACGCGACGATCACTTCCTGGCCGATGCGCGGGATGTGGATCATGCCCCAGTTGTTGCCCGCCCAGGCCGTGCCGACGCGGATCCAGCACGAACTCTGATCGTTGTGTTTGCCTTCGCGGTCCCAGAAGAACTGGACCTTCACACGCCCGTATTTGTCGGTGAAAATCTCTTCGCCCGCGGGCCCGGTAACGACCGCAACCTGCGTGCCGTGAATCAGTGGACGCGCCGTCACCCGGGGCGGCGCGAACTGCAGTTCGAATGGAATGCAGTTGAATATCAGCTCGGGCGCGGGAACGGCGTCTTCCGCGCCGGAAGTGCGATAACTTTCCGGCTGTGCGATCGAATAGTTGACCTTTGTGATTACGTAGGTATCGTCGTCGCTCGGGTGGCGCTTGAGATCGAACTTATACCCCGGGCATATGTTCATGTAGTGCGAGTGCGCCGTGATCGTGATCATCCGGATCGCTGCCTGATTCGCCCGGATTTCGACGGTACGCTGGTTGTCGTCGCTGATCTTCTGTATTTCCGCGGGCCGTTCGCCGCCCCCTGGGTTGATGCCGTCGAAGCGTTGCGCATACCCGCCGGGGTATTCGTAAAACTCCAGTTCGTTGGCCCCGCCCACGCGCAGCTTGTGCTCTTCCTCGCCGATCAGCAAGGTCTCGCGCACTTCGGTTTGCGCCTCGAAGTTCGAGCCCGGCTTTTCAAAGCTGTGATCCCACAACGTGACCTTTCCGGTACGCATCTCCTGCGTCTTTTCCCACTGATGAATGCGCTCGTCCACATCGGTGTGGTTCCAAACCATGTCGAAGTGGAGTTGAGACGTAAAGGGAAGCTCTTCGTGGGTCTGCGGGGAGTCGGCGACAACCAGTTCGTGCCGGTCCTCATAGTGGCGGAAGTAATAGAAAATGCCCTCTTCTTCCATCAGCCGCGACGCAAACTCAAAATCGGTCTCGCGGTACTGCACGCAGTAGTCGCGCTGCTCATACGTTCCCGTCAGTTCGTAAACGACGTCGAGGCTCTCCAGTACCTTCTTCAAGATGTCCGGAATGGAAATCTGCTGGAAGATCCGGCTCCGCGAAACATTGGTTAGCAGCCAGAACTTCGGAACGACCGCCAGCCGGTACTGCGCATGCGTTTCCGTTCGCTCCACACAGGAGAACGATCTGACAATGCCATGAAACCAACGGCTGTCGCCGCTGGCCAGCCGCGCCTCGACCGCCACGGGTTGCCCGATAATATCGGCGAACTTCGGAAGACTGTCGTTATAGGCAAAGGCGTCGATGTCGAACTGGTAGAGTTCGGATATCGCTTCGGTGCCCACAAGAGTCTGGAATAGCAAGACGTCCTTGCCAAGCGGCGTGAAGAGCTCGAGGGTTCTGTGTTCCTGTGTGAATTTGGACATACTGTGCCGTCTGGGGGTCTATTCTGTTAAGCGAAAACGAGGCGGAAAACACGTCGCACGGGGCAGGCCGATAAAGGCCCGCCCCGTGCGACGAAGTTAGGCGTAGTTGAAGTTGCCGTCTTCGCCGACCGTTACGGTGATCGACTCGGCGGTTTCCCCGCCGGCCATCATGGTCAGCAGCCGGTTGGAGATCTCCGGCAGCACTGTGTTGGTCAGGATGTTGTCGACGTTGCGGGCGCCGGACTCGACTTCGGTACAACGCGCGGCGATTTGCGTCAGCACATCGTCGCCGTAGACCAGCGACATCCCGTGATTCTGCTTCAGCCGCTTCTGGATCTTGCCCAGCTTCAGCCGGATAATCTGCTTCAATGCCTCATCACGCACCGGATAGTACGGGATGATGACCATGCGGCCAAGGAAGGCGGGCTTGAAGACCTTGTCGAGCTCGGGCTTGATCGTTTTCGCGATCGCCGCAGCGCTCGGCGCTGTCTCCGGATCAGCCGTCAGTTTCATGATCTGATCGGTCGCCGCGTTGGTCGTCAGAATGATGATCGTGTTTTTGAAGTCGATCTCGCGGCCTTCGCCGTCCTCCATCCGGCCCTTATCGAAGACCTGGAAGAACAGCTCAAGCACATCGGGGTGCGCCTTCTCGACTTCGTCGAGCAGCACGACCGAATACGGCCGACGGCGCACGGCTTCGGTCAGCACGCCGCCCTCACCGTAGCCCACGTATCCGGGAGGTGAACCCTTCAGCGTCGAGACCGTATGCGCTTCCTGGAACTCGCTCATATTGATGGTGATGATGTTGCGTTCACCGCCGTAGAGCAGATCGGCCAGCGTGATCGCGGTCTCGGTTTTACCGACGCCGGACGGACCGACCAGCATGAACACGCCGATCGGCTTGTTTGGATCTTCCATCTTCGCCTTCGAAACCTTGATACGCTGCGCGATGGTATCAAGCGCGTGATCCTGGCCGATGACGCGCTGCGTCAACTGTTCGGTCAGGTTGAGCATCGCCTCGATTTCGTCCTTCAGCATCTTGCCGACCGGAATGCCGGTCCACGAAGAGATGATTTCGCCCACCTGCTGCGCGTCGAGGCAGACGCCGACATAGGGATTTTCGCCCTGCAGCGTGGTCAGTTCGGTGTTCATCGCGTCGAGTTCGGCGCGCATCGGCCCCAGCTTCTCGGCGGCATTGGCCTCCATCGCCGTGTCTTCCATCTTGCCACGCAGCTCGCGGAGCTTACCAACTAACTCGGACTCCTTCGCAAAACGGGCCTTCATTTCTTCGAGCGCCGTTTTCGACGATTCCTTCTCCGCCGCGATGTCGGACAAGCGCTTGTCATGGGCGCCGCCGGTGGCCTGCTCACGGATGAGGGCCTTCTCCTGGACATCGAGGTCGTCCAGCCGCCGCTGCAAATCTTCAATCTGCGCGGGCGTGGAGTTCTGGCCCAACGCAAGCTTTGCGCATGCGGTATCGAGAACGCTTACCGCCTTATCGGGCAGTTGGCGTCCGGCGACGTAGCGGTGGGAGAGCTTGACGGCGGCGTCGAGGCCCTCGTCGAGAATCCGTACATTGTGGTGTTTTTCGAGCGCGCCGACGATGCCGCGCAACATGACAAGACAGGTATCGACGGTCGGCTCTTCGACCTTGACCACTTGGAAACGGCGGGTCAACGCCGGATCTTTTTCGAAGTACTTCTTAAACTCGCTCCAGGTGGTGGCCGCGATGGTGCGGAGTTCGCCGCGCGCCAAGGCCGGCTTCAACAGATTGGCCGCGTCGCTGCCGCCCGCCTGTCCGCCCGCGCCGATCATTGTGTGCGCTTCGTCGATGAAGAGGATGATCGGTTTGGCGCTCGACTTCACTTCTTCGATCAGACCCTTCAGCCGGTTCTCAAATTCGCCCTTGATGCCCGCGCCCGCTTGTAGCAGCGCCATATCGAGCGAGTGCATTTCGACATTTTTCAGCGGCGGCGGCACATCGCCCTGCGCGATGCGCAACGCCAAGCCTTCGACGACCGCGGTCTTTCCGACGCCCGGTTCACCGGTGAGAATCGGATTGTTCTGCCGGCGGCGGAGCAAGATGTCGATCATCTGGCGGATCTCGGTATCGCGGCCGAGCACGTTGTCAATCTTGCCGCGCCGCGCCTTGTCGGTGAGGTTTTCGGTGTAAGAGTCGAGATTTGGAGTCTTGCCCGCTCCGGCTTTCGCTGGTGCGCCGGGCGCGCCGGGTGCACCGGCCGAACCGGCGGCGGCTAGAGGAGCCGTTTCCTCGGTGGAGCTCTGCGTAATGACGAGGAAGTCCTTCTTCAGTCCCTCGGCATTGATCTTCTGCAGTTCCTTTGAGAACTCCCGGACTTGGCGCGCGAGGTCTTCGTTGGTCAGCAGCGCGATGACCGCGTAGCCGCTGCGGATCTGCCCCGCGCCGAATTCGATCGAGCCGATCGTCCAGGCTTCGGTCAGCATTTTCAGCACGCTTTCGCTGATGGCGGGCGTGCGCGCGTTGCCGCGCTTGACCTTATCGAGACTGCGGTCGACCTCCTGCGTCAGCCGCAGCGGGTCGATGCCGAAGTGGCTCACGATATAGGCCAGATCGTTGTCCGATCCATCCATCAACATGCGAAGGAAGTGCTCGATTTCGATGTTGTAATTCGTTCGTGATAGGCACAATTTGGCGCCTTCTTCCAGCGCCACACGGGTATTCGTGTTCAGCTTGCCAATCAGCGACTTTAGATTCACGCTCATGGGATTACCTTTCGGTTAGAGTATTGCGATTAGAAACGAAGAACGGTCTCAAAGGCGTCGGCCGTGCGCGGTTGGGTCTTCACCCACGTCGTCCAACCCAGTTGTACTTCATCCAGCATGGGTCCGGCCACCGGCGGCGGATCTTGTGGTCTGCCAGTATGACAGACAGGGACTTCCGCGGCGGCCAGTATCAACTGCACTTCAAAATCCATCGATGGTCCCGCGTAGAAACGGGCCAAGTCCTTCAACGGCTGGTTCGCGGTGCCGTCGGGTAAAAAGTCGCGATACTGCTGTAAGTTCAGCGGTCCGATCACAAGCCGCACCGCCGACTGCTGATCGTAGACCTCGTCGCCGATGATCGCGCCGATTCCGATCTGTTCAGAGATATCGTCGGCCGATTCGAACACGCATAACGAATCGTCGTTCAAGGGGTACCACGCGCCGATGAACTGTTCGACTTCACACGGTACGTCGAAGTAGTCGGAAATCAGATTCGCAAGCCCGCAGGCCGGCCTTGTCCGATCACTCAGGAGCCCAGCGTAGAAGATGAGTGCATCGTCGGGGACTTCCATGCGCCCGCGCAGGCCGGACGTTCCCATTCCGGTCAGGTCGAGCAGCGTGTGGGAGAACCGGTCGCGATCGCCGCGCTCGTAGGCGATCTGAAAGCGGTACTTCTCCCAAGCCTGGTAGAAAAGGGAAATCGCGCGGTGGTTGAAGAGATCTAAAAACGCACCGGGTGTTGTATCCCTCTGCCGCAACCGCTCCCGAAGATACTCGGTGTAGTAGTTGGGGAGCATTCCCTGCGGCCCGGTGAGTCCCATGAAATTCACCCACATCGACGCGCGACCGTCTTCGTCGAAGGTCAGTCGCTGGAT
>VFZQ01000010.1 GCA_016871135.1 Acidobacteriota bacterium
CACTCGTCGCCGGCGGCGCTGAAACTGGCGGTGGACGGCAATGCGTCCGGCGAAGTGGGTCCGACGGGATTGGATCTGGCGAATCTGGCGCAGGGCGATCGGGAGTTCTCGGTAACGGAGGGAACAACGGAGCGAAAGTTGTTGGTCTCGATCTCGGCGCAGCCGACGTTGACGGCGTATTTGAAGCTCGACACACCTGTGGGATCGTTGTTCATTTCGACCGCGGGCGAAGACGATGTCACGGCGACATTTAACGGGCGCCCGGTGCGGACGAAGTCGCGCAACGGGCAGATTCGATTGCTTGGCGTACCCGCGGGAACCCATACAGTCGCTGTGGCGAAGGATGGCTACACGGTCGATCCCCCGCAGAAGGTGACCATCGCGAAGGGCCAGGAAGCGCGGCTGGAGTTCAAGCTGCGCATCGTGCCGAAGTTGGCGACGCTGCGAATTCGGGGCGCGGCGCCGGGCACACAGGTGGTGATGGACGGCAATCCGCTCGGCACGGTGTCGCCGGCGGGAACGTTAGAGTTCGCGCAGGTGGCGCCGGGCGAGCGCGTCGTTGAATTGCGGCGCGACCGGTTTGCTCCGAAGCGCGCGCCGCGGCAGTTCCGCGCGGGCGAGACGGTCGAACTGGCGGGCGCCGATGTGACCTTGTCGTCGGCTGGCGCTACGCTGCGTGTGTCGGTGAATCCGGCGAATGCACAGTTGACGATAAAAGGCCCAGGCGACGCGGCTCCGCGGTCTGTGCAACCGGGGACGCTTCAGCTGTCCGAGGGCATGTATGTCATCACAGCGAAGGCGCCTAATCATGCGGACTGCACCCAATCGATCACGCTTTCGGCCGGCGACAACAAAGCGCTGGACTTTCCGCTCACGCAGAACGCATCGACCCCGACGAAGCAACCGCAGCAGCCCACACGGCGCGCGGGCACGATGGCGGATTGGGACGACGCGGGGCAGTGGACCAATGAAGGCGGTTGGTTCCGGCGGAAGGGCGGCAATGTAGTTACCTACGGCATCACGCCTACGCAGGGGACGTTTGCGTTCAATATCTCGCGCATCGACGGACGGCGGTTGCAATGGGCGGTCGATATTCAAGATCCGCGCAACTACGTGCTGTTCCAACTGGAGCGGAAGAGCTTCATACGCCGCGAGGTGGTGAATGGGCGTGGCGGAGCGGAAACGAAGTTCGACCACCGGCTTTCCGACAAGCTACAGAACTATTCGGTGCAGATCGAGATTTCGCCGAATACGGTGAAGACTTTCCTGCTCGATGGAACGGCGTGGCGCGAAGTGGATTCGTGGTCGACGTCGAGCCGGAATCTGACGCAGGGCAAGTTTGGTCTTGTGATTCCGGGCGGCGATATCTTCGGGCTATCGAGCTTTAAGTTCACTCCGCGATAATTATCGTTTGCAAGCGGCGGTGCGCTTTTCGGCAGCGGCCAGGCGCGGGGTGATGAAGCTGGGCGCGACTTTGCGTTCGGCGAGGGACCGCCATGCGGCCGCTTCCTTTGCGATCGATGCACAGGAGTTGTTCAGAGCGGCGAGATCGTGATAGAGATGGGCGGAAGCCACTACGTAACCAAGTGAAGTCTTATCCGGGTCGATGGCCGCGGCGATCTTCTCTCCCTCGGCGTAGGCACGGGCGGCATCAGTGCGCCGGCCCACCGCGATGAGCTGCGCGGCGTAACGCCTGTAGTCATTGACGATCAGGTAACGGAGGCCCGGCTGTTGAGGCGAAGCGTTCGCGATCTGCCAACGAAGGGCGAGGCCCCGCTCCATCGCAGAAATCGCGGCGGCGTGATTTCCGCGATAGACTGTAGCCGCAGCGGTTGACATCACGTCGGCGAGGTTGTGCTTGGCGCTCGCCGAATTCGGAAGTCGCGCGACGGTTGCTTCGGCGATGCCCACCGCGCGATTGGCATATTTCAGTGCGGCTGGCGGATCGTGCTCCGCCAACAAGCGGGCGAGCGCGTCGGTGATATCGAGGACATCGAGTTCGGCCACCACGTTGCTTGGATCTTTGGCGAAAAGTTCATCCACGATCGAATAGGAACGCAAGAGATGCGCGAGGGATTCATCCGGCTTTTCAAGATGGAACCCATCACGCACCCATAGCGTCCGCGCCAGAATCGAGTGATCCCGTGACAGAGTTCGCTTCCATGTCGCGTTGTCCGGGGATTTCGCGGACAGCCGTTCTCGAAGTTCGATGGAGCGCAAGAGCAGTTCGCGGGTCTCTTCGAGTTGGCCGGTAAACGACAGCGGATTGGCGAGAACCGTATAGCCGTCGGCAAGCGCGAGGTCGGCGGCTTCACCTGGGAACTTCTCGCGGCGCGCCGTGGCGAGAGCGATGATCTCGCGAGCTTCGGCAATAGCAGGTCCGTTCAGGGATCGGCGGAACCTCCTCATGGAGTGCTTGCTCAACAGGTCGACCAGCGTTTCGTAACCTACCTCAACTTCGGGGTGCGCAACAACAAATGCCCTGGCGTCACGGAGGGACGTTTCCATCAGCGCCTCATCCATTTGCACGCCGAGAATGCGACCATGCGCGTAGGCGAGGTCGAGCCGTTCCCGCGAGGCAACGGATTTCCCCGCGGCGCGACGTTCGCGGATTGTGACAGCCTTTGCGTAGGCGCTCGTCGACTCATTTCGCTTGCCGAGATTCGCTATGCCGGCGCCGCCCAAGACATCGCCAACACGCATATAGGCCGTGGCGATTTCGTCTTCCAGCGACGGATCCCCCTGGGCATCGGCCGAGAGCGAATCGAGATATTCCAGCGCTGTTTTGACGAGCAATTCGCGGGCTTGCGTTGTGCCGGTGATATCGCGAATCTGCGCGTCTAAGTCGAATAGAAATGTATTGGCGAGCTTCCGCACCTGCTGGAAACGCTGCTCGGCGCGGCGTTGCGCGCGGACGGTCATGACGACGCCGGTGACGATTGACACCGCCACTAGCGCCGCCGCGGCAACACCGATGCGATGGCGGCGCACGAACTTGTTGGCGCGGTAGAGTAATGTGTCGGGCCGCGCGGCGACGGGGCGGTGCGCGAGGTAGTTGTCGATATCGGCGGCGAACTCGCGGGCGCTGGGATAGCGACGCGCGGGCTCCTTCTTCAGCGCCATGAACACGATGTTGTCGAGTTCGTCGCCGAAGCCCGGAGCGGCGGGTTCGACTTCACAAATGACGTGTTCGATTTCAGCGGGAGTCAGGGTGTCGATGTTGTGGGGACAACTGCCGGTGAGCAGTTCGTAGAGCACCGCGCCGAGTTGATAGACGTCGGTGGCAGTGGTGATTTCCTTACCGCGAATTTGTTCTGGGCTGGCGTAGTCAGGCGTCAACATCAATGCGCCGGTGCGCGTTATCGCGGTTTTGGCGGCGTTTTCGCCGAGCATCTTGCTGATGCCGAAGTCGAGTAGTTTGGGCTCGCCCGAGCTTGTGACCAAAATATTGCCGGGCTTGATGTCGCGATGCACGACGAGTTTGCGATGAGCGTAGTCGACAGCGTCGCAGATCTTACGGAAGAGTTGGAGCTTCTCGTTGACGGTGCGGCCTTGGGCGTATTGATCGAGCGGAAGACCGTCGACGTACTCCATGACCATGTAAGGCGTTCCGTCGGCGAGGCGTCCGCCGTCTAGAAGGCGCGCGATGTTGGAGTGTTCAAGGCCCGCGAGAATTTGGCGCTCGCGCAGGAATCGACCGGCAACGACGGTTTGATCCCAGCCTTTTTGCACGAGCTTCACGGCGACCTGCTTCGTGAGTTCGCCGTCGGCGCGCTCGCCGAGATAAACAGCCCCCATGCCACCGCGGCCGATCTCGCGGACAAGTTTGTATGGCCCGGCGTTCGTGGGATCGCCAACCGAGAAGGCGCGGGCGGCGGTGGCGACGGCGCCGCCTAGCGCCGGTTCGGCTTTGCCGTCGGCGTTCAGCAGCGATTCGACTTCTCGGCGGAGAGCGGCGTCGTCGGCACAGGCGTCGTCGAGGTAGCGCGTGCGGTCGGCGCCGGCGAGGTCGGCGGCGGCGAGGAAGATCTCTTCGATGCGAGTCCAGTCGGCCACAAAAACATTTTATGACGTTCGCGTTGCTATCCTGAGAGTTCTTATGTCGAAGATGTTGGATGAGATCCGGCAACAGCCGGCGGCGCTGGACAAAACGCTGCGAAGTGAATCGAAGGGCATTGAGGCTCTGCGCGCGCGGTTCGCAACGCGGCGGCCGTCGTTCATCATTTTGGCGGCGCGAGGAACGTCGGACAACGCGGCGCAATTCGGCCGTTATTTGTTGGAGATTGCCACAGGCATTCCTGTGTCGCTGGCGGCGCCGTCGATCTTTACGCTCTACGGCGCGCGAGTCGATTACAAAGACGCGCTGGTGGTGGCGATCTCGCAGTCCGGCGAATCGACCGATACGAACCTCGTGCTGGAGCGCGCGAAGGAGTGCGGCGCGATGACGATCGGCGTTACCAACGAGGCGTCGAGCGCGTTGGCGAAGTTGGCCGATCACGTAATCCTGGTGCGCGCGGGAGGTGAGAAGAGCGTCGCGGCGACAAAGACGTACACGGGTCAACTGCTGGCGATCTACCTATTGGCCTACGCGCTGGGCGCGCCGGTTTCGCTGGAAGAGTTGCGCGCGATGCCCGCCGTGGTCGAAGGCGCGCTATCGCTGGAGAGCGAGATTCGCGAGAAGGCGTCGCGCTACAGGTTTATGGAAAACGCGGTCGTCGTGGGCCGCGGGCTCAACTACGCGAACGCGTTCGAGTGGGCGCTGAAGATGATGGAGACGTGCTACGTGGTTGCCGAGCGATTTTCGTCGGCCGACTTTCTGCACGGCCCCATCGCGATGGTGGAACAGTCGTTTCCTGTGTTTCTGTTCGCGCCTGCGGGCGTGACGTGGCCGTCGATCCGCGAGATGATCGCGCGGGTGCATTCGCTGCACGCCGAGACGTTGATCATTACCGATCAGAGCAACCGCGAGGCCACTGGTCTAGAGACAACGCGGTCGATTACGATCCCGACGAAGCTACATCGCAAGAGCGCGGTACCGGAGGAACTGTATACCCCGCTGCCGTACATCGTTCCCGCGCAGATCTTCGCCGCGTGTCTGGCGGCCGAGAAGGGGTTGAATCCGGATCAGCCGAGGGCGCTCGAAAAGGTCACGCGAACGTTGTAAGTTGGTAGCGATGCGATTCGCCGCGTGGGCCCTGATCGGTGTCTTCGTCGCGGGCGCGGCGTTTCTTGCGTATTTGACCTGGGCGTTTACACCGCGTCAGGTGACCAACGGGCCTGATCCGGCCGCGCCGAGGGTGCTTGCGCAAGGGACAGCCGGCGAAGGGCTCTTCTATCAAATTGTGGAGTGGCGGGACAAAAGCGACGCCGTGTACGACGTGTACTTATCGGAACTGGAGAAGCCCCCGCCGGATCAGCGCGGTGTTCTGGCACTGCGAACCGTAGAGTGGCCCGTGCCGCTGCGCGTGCGGCGTATCGACAACAAAACGGTAGAGGTGGCGGTCGACCGGCCACCAGCAGTGCGGATTACGATCAATCCGTTGCCCAAAAGCATGGTCTACTTGGAGCGCGGAATAGCTATCGAACCCTAAACCGCTCGGTCCACAGCAGGAACCACAGTAGATCGCCGCGGCGTTGCCAGACAAAGCGCCAGAACTCCTTGAATCCGATTTGCTCGGCGTGAAGGCCCCAGTAGGTTTCGATGCGCCATTTCAGATAGGGACTGCGCCAAGGCATCAACCGGTAGCCGCGGCTTGCGCTCCACAGGTAGCCGATCACTTGCCTGGATCGCCTTTGGCGTAATAGCCGGTCCGCGTGCGGACCTGCGGGTTGCCAGGGCCTTTCACGGTCACTTTCAGTTGCCGGTAGGCGCCGTCGTCGGGCTTGGTGGGAGCGTAGGCGAGGATATACTGGCTACGAATTTCCTTCGCGATCTGCAGCGCGATGGCCCCGACGTCTTCCACGTCTTTCGGAAAGTGGGCGATGCCGCCGGATTGCTTCGTCAGCAAATCCATCGAACGCTGCGCGCGCTTGGCGGCGCGGCGATCCTCTTCGTTTAGGATGCCGATGGCGAAGATAAGAATTTCGCTTCTCTGCGCTTTCGTCAGCAGCTTTTCCATCGTATTGGTGTCGGCCGAGGCGGTATCGTCGCCATCGGTCACAACGAGCAAGACCTTCTTCGCCTTCTTGCCTTTTTCTTTCAAGTAGTCGATTGATAACGACACGGCGTCGCGCATGGCGGTGCCGCCCTTGGCATCGATGCGCGAGAGGCCCTCTTCGAGCTTCTTCATGTCGCTGGTCATATCGGCGTCGCGATAAGCGACATCGTTGAAATTAACGATGAATACTTCGTCCTGCGGGTTGGAGGCCTTGATCAGTGCAATCGCGGCGTCTTCCACTTTCTTGCGTTTGCGGCGCATGGATCCGCTGTTGTCGACGACGAGCCCCATCGACACGGGCACGTCTTCGCGGCGGAATACCTTGAGCCTCTGCTCGACGCCGTCTTCGAAGACCTTGAAGGCTTCGCGCGGAAGATTTGTCACAAAGGCGCCTTTGCTGTCGACTACGGTGGCGTGCAGCAGCACTTCGCGGGTGTCGGAACGAAAAACAAGATCGCCGGTCTCCTGTGAGACCGCGGCGGATGCGCCCATCAACGCCGCGGTAAACGCGCGGCGATTGATGACGCTATTGGGCTGGTGCATAGTATCCTTGGCGCCAGAAGGCGCGGAGTGTGGGGAGACCGCGGATCGGATTGATCTTGACCTGAACGCGACGGTACTTGCCGTCGCGGTTTGCGTTGGTCGGGATGTAGCCGATGACATACTGATTGCGGAGCTCCATTCCAATTTTCGCAGCCACGTCGGGAAGATCGTTGATGTTCTCGACCGGGAAGTGGCGGCCGCCGGTCTGCTCGGCGATGTCATTTAGAAGCCCCGGACCCGACATTTCTTCCGGCGTGCGCGAGCGGCCGGACATGCCTTCGAACAGACCGATGGCGTAGATCTGCACGTCGGCTTCGCGCACGAGATTCTTGATCTCCGTTTCCGTGTAGCGGGACGAATTGTCACCTCCATCGGATAAGACGAGAATGGCCTTGCGCGTGTTTCTCGCTTTCTTCATGTGATTCAAGGCCATGTAAATTCCGTCGAGCAGAGCGGTGCGGCCCTTGGCCTGCGTGAAGGTGAGGCGGTTTTGAATTTCCTCGGTATTCGTCGTGAAGCCCTGAATCATCTCGGGCTTGTCGTTGAACTGCACGAGGAAGAACTCGTCTTCGGGGTTGGCGGTCTTGAAAAACTGCGCGGTGGCGAGGCGGGCCTTTTGCAACTTGCTGCCCATCGAGGACGACGCGTCGAAGACGAGGCCCACCGAAAGCGGCGCGTCTTCGCTGGCGAAGCTGGCGATGCGCTGTTCGGACTTGTCCTCGAAGAGCTTGAAGTTCTCGGATTCCAGACCGGTGACGAAGCGATTGAGCGGATCGGTGACGGTGACATTGATCAACACCATGTTGGTGTCGACCCGCAGAGTCGGCTGGCGCGTTGCAAGATCGTTGGCCGGTTCCTCGGTGGGCGCTTTGCGGCGGGGCGCGGCGGTCTGTGCGTTCGCCGGCTTGGGACCAGCGGTCTGCGACTGCTGAGCGTCCTTCTTGGTTTTGTCCTCGCCGGCCAGAGCCACTGCAACCAGTAACATTCCGCCGCCGAGGAAGAGGAGAGATTGTCTGCGAGCCATCGAGGTCCTCTTTCGGCTTTTTGCTGATTGGAGTATAGCACGCAGCCTCGATTTTATTTCCCGTAGCGAGAGCGAACGAAACGGGGATCTCATGGTAAGATCAAACGTGCCACAGCGCGTTCTCGGAGTCATTCCGGCACGACTAGCTTCCACAAGATTTCCCGCCAAGGCACTCGCACCTCTACACGGCAAACCGATTTTGCAGCACGTTTGGGAGCGGTCGAGCCAGGCGCGCTACCTGAGCCATCATCTGATTGCGACCGACGATGAAACGATCGCATCGGTGGCGCGGCGTTTTGGGGCAACAGTGCGCATGACGTCGCCGGATCATCAGTCTGGAACTGACCGCGTGGCCGAGGCGGCGTCGGCGTTCGACTACCCGGTAATCGTCAACATCCAGGGCGACGAGCCTCTGATCGATCCGGCGGCAATCGACTCCGCGGTGCTGGCGCTACTCGACGACGACGCACCGATGGCGACTCTGGCGAAACGGATCGAAGATTTTTCGGAAGTGACGAATCCAAACGTCGTCAAAGTGGTAACGGACCGCGCCGGGCGCGCCATCTACTTTTCGCGGTCGCCGATCCCGTATGACCGGGGCGGCGGTGCGCACTACTTCAAACATATTGGCCTGTATGTGTACAGACGGCAGTTTCTTCTCGACTACCCGGCGCTGCCGGTGGGCCCGCTTGAGCAGGCCGAAAAACTCGAGCAACTGCGAGCGTTGGAAAACGGATTCAAGATCAAAGTCGCCGAGACGGAGTACGAGTCGCTCGGCGTGGACACGCCGGAGGATCTGGCGCGTGTCGAACAGATATTGGGGATGAAGCAAGCATGGCGAAATATATCTTCGTAACGGGTGGTGTGGTCAGTTCGCTTGGGAAGGGCATCGCGGCGGCGTCGATCGGCTGTCTCCTCGAGAGCCGCGGACTGCGCGTAACGCTGCAGAAATTCGATCCGTACCTGAATGTCGATCCGGGGACGATGAGCCCGTTTCAACACGGAGAAGTGTTTGTCACCGACGACGGCGCCGAGACCGATCTCGATCTCGGCCACTACGAGCGGTTTACGCACGCGCCGCTGTCGCAGAGCAATAACGTCACCAGCGGACGGATTTACGAGACCATCATTTCGCGTGAACGGCGCGGCGACTATCTCGGCAAGACGGTGCAGGTGATTCCGCACGTCACGAACGAGATCAAGGCGAACATGGAGCGAGTGTCGGCCGGCGTCGATGTCGTGCTGGTCGAGATCGGCGGTACGGTCGGCGATATCGAGAGCCTCCCATTTCTCGAGGCGATCCGGCAACTGCGTCATGAAAAAGGCCGCGAAAACTGCATCTTCGTGCATGTCACGTTGGTGCCGTGGATCGCGGCGGCCGGCGAATTGAAGACCAAACCGACCCAGCACAGCGTGAAGGAACTGCGCGCGATCGGCATTCAACCGGACATGCTGTTGTGCCGCAGCGAGAAACCGCTGGTTGGCGATATTAAGGACAAGATCGCGTTGTTTTGCGACGTGGAAAAAGAAGCGGTCATCGAAGCGGCCGATGCGAAGAGTGTGTACGAAGTGCCGCTCGGTTTCGCGGCGCAGAACGTCGATGAGATCATTCTGCGGCAGCTTCGCATTGAAGCCGGGCCGCGCGATCTACAGCGCTGGGAAGAGATGCTCGACCGGTTGCACAATCCGGTGGACGAGGTCGATATCGCGCTGGTGGGTAAGTACGTCGAGTACGAAGATTCGTACAAGAGCTTGAAGGAAGCGCTCCTGCATGGCGGCTTCGCACATCGATTGAAAGTGAACATGCATTGGATCGAAGCGCAGGATCTGCATTGGCCGGAGTGCCAGACGCAGCTCGCGAAGTTCGACGGCATTCTGGTACCAGGCGGCTTCGGCAAGCGCGGCGTCGAGGGCATGCTGCAAGCGATCCGGTATGCGAGAGAGAACAAGGTGCCGTACTTCGGCATCTGCCTTGGCATGCAAACGATGGTGATCGAATACGCGCGCAACGTGTGCGGATTGCCGCAGGCGGATTCATCGGAGTTCGACAACTCGACGCCACATCGCGTGATCTACAAGCTGCGCGAGTTGAAGGGAGTCGACGAGCTGGGCGGCACGATGCGGCTCGGCACCTATCCTTGCAAGCTTGCCGACGGCAGCCACGCGCGCGCGGCGTATGGCGCGGAGTTGATCGACGAGCGGCACCGGCACCGTTACGAATTCAACCGCGACTATGAAAAAGTGCTGACTGAAGGCGGGCTGCGATTGACCGGACAAACGCCCGACGGCGTGTATGTCGAAATCTGCGAGATCGAGGATCATCCATGGTATCTCGGGTGCCAGTTTCATCCTGAGTTTAAGTCAAAGCCGCTGGAGCCGCACCCGCTGTTCGCGGCCTTTGTTGGCGCGTCGTATCAGGAACATTTGCGCCGGACCGGAAAGTCCGCCGAACTGTTGAGCCATGCCTAGTAGCGGAACTCTGGCGTTGATCGCCGGCCCATGCGTCATTGAGAGCGAAGAGCACGCGCGGTTTGTCGCACGTGAAATCCGCAACATGGTAGGCATGGAATTCATCTTCAAGGCCTCGTTCGACAAAGCGAATCGATCGAGCGTGGCATCTTATCGAGGCCCGGGCATCCGCGAGGGCATGCGAATTCTGAGTGGCTTGAAAGCCGACGGGTATCGCATCCTGACCGACATTCACGAGCCGTGGCAGGCCGATGTCGCCGCGGAAGCCTGCGATGTGCTGCAGATCCCCGCGTACCTTTGCCGGCAGACCGACCTGCTGATCGCCGCGGGGCAAACCGGGCGCATCGTCAATATCAAGAAGGGCCAGTTTCTCTCGCCGTGGGATATTCGCCTGGCGGCGGACAAAGTAGCATCGACCGGCAACAACAACATTTTCATTACCGAACGCGGCGTGTCGTTCGGCTACAACAATCTCGTCGTCGATATGCGCAGCCTCGTCATCTTGCGCAGCTTCGGATGGCCGGTCGTTTTCGACGCAACACATTCGGTGCAGATGCCGGGCGCGGCGGGCGATAAAAGCGGCGGGCAGCCGCAGTTCATCGAACCGCTGGCGCGCGCGGCGGTGGCGATCGGCGTCGACGCGCTGTTCGTCGAAGTCCATGAAGAACCGGCGCACGCGCTGTCGGACGGCGCGAATGCGCTGCCGCTAATGGAACTCGGCGGCCTCTGGCGGAGGTTGGTTGAGATCGACACACTGACGCGGCGGCACTTGGCACCGGAGGCGTAACGCGCTTGGAGATCCGTCCCTACACGCCGGCCGACCGCGACGCATGCCTCTCGGTGTGCGATTCGATTGGTGGCGACCGCGGTGCGTTCGAACGCGCACTCGCCGCGATACCGATGTTCTTCGTCGCCGAGCACGACGGGACAATCGTCGGCTGTGGCGGATTCTCGATTGACGGCGCCTTGGCACGGCTGGAACACGGCATGGTGCATAGCGACTGGCAGCGCCAGGGTCTCGGGCGATTCCTGCTGTTCTACCGAATGCGCGAAATTTCGAAAGCCGGCAATGTAGCGCTGGTGATCGCGGCGCCGCCCGAAGACGCCGCCGCGTTTTACGAAAAGCAGGGATTTCGCCGCGAAAACGGCGCGCTCGTGAAAAAGCTTACCGTCTGCGCGTGAGAGCGTCAGGGCTGGATGGCGATAGTCGCCGATGGCGAGCTTGACGCCGATCCCACCTGCACGACGATCGGAATGTTGGGTCCGACCGGCACATTCGCGTTAAGCCGGACGTTGATTTGCAAACCGCCCGAGACAAAGCTGGGCGCCGATCCGGCGTAGACCACTTCAACCAGCACGCCGCCCACGGTGACATTCACGGGCAGCAGCGGACGGCGGAGATCGGTGACAATCACGCGGCCGTCTTGTCCGAGCGGAATCGTCTGCCCTTCGCCGGTACCGAAGACCGTGACGATGCTATCGGGCCGAGCCGGGTTGCCGGTGCTGTTGACGCTTCCGTTCTCGTTCAACGCCGCGGCCTGGCCATTGCCCGAGCCGTCGAGCGTGAAGAGGCCCGGCGCGGAATCGACTACGGCGACTTCAACCGGAACAGACCGGACGCCGCCGACTTCCACTTGGATCAGAGTACGGAACCGGCCCGACAACGCGTAGGGCGCGACCGCATTGATCTGATCCTGACGGATGTAGATCAGAGGCGCCGGCACGCCGTCGAACAACAAACGAATGTCGTTGAAATTGGTCTGATACGCTCCGGCGGCCGTGACGATACCGTTGGCGCCGGAAGCCGGACCGAGACCACTGCCTCGCACGACAACGATCATGCCGGGCGAGATTTGAGTCGGCTGCATCGTCGCGCCGTGAAGGACGCCTCGGATGACGGCGGGCGGCGGATTGGAGATCGTGAGCACGATTTCCGCCGACCGGCTTTCGCCGCCCGTAGTCGTGACCGTCACGACGCCGCGATAGGTTCCGGCGGCAAGTCCGCCCGGCAACACCAGCACCGTAAGGGTAGCCGGCGTCGTTGTGCTCGAACTCGTTACGGTCAGCCAGTTGCCGCCGCTATCGGTGCGGATGGAAGTATTAAAGGCCACCTGCGCGCCCGTCGCCGAAACCCCGATCGTTTGCGTGGGCGGGCTCACGGCGCCCACCGTGTGCGTGAACGCGAGGTTCGTCGACGATAGGTTCGCCGCGGACGCGGAAGTGACGGTAAGTGTCACAGAAACGTTCACGGAATTGGCCGGACCGAGCACGTTGATAATGCCGGTATAGGTGCCGGGGCTCAAAGCGCTGGCGCTGGCCGAGATCGTCACCGCGGCCGGCGCTGCGCCGGTCGCGGCAGAAGTCGACAGCCAGGAAACGTTCGACGAGATAGAGAAGTTCGTGCCGGTCGATCCGGTGACCTGCAGCAATTGGGAGACGGCGGCGGAAGCGCCGGCTGTCTGAGTAAACGTCAGCGCGGAAGGAGAAGCGCCGAGCAGCGAGCCGGAGAGATTCAGAGTGACCGGAACCGTGATAACACTTGCGTCAAGGTTATTGGAGATCACGAGTGTTCCAGAGTACGTACCGGCAGAGGTCAAGACGTTGGGATAAGCCGTGACCGTGATCGTGGAAGGCGTCGAACCATCGGCCTGGCTGACCTGCAGCCAGTTCGAACCGCCGGCGTTGGTAACGATCCGGAAGACTTGCGAGGAACTGCTGGAGATCGTCAGTTGCTGGGAGACGGGGTTGCCGCCGAGCGCCGCTGTCAGCGAGATCGACTGCGGGTTCACGGTCATTCCGATGATGCTCGTCGTGCCGACGCTAAGGTTGACCGGTATGGTTAAAGTCGAAGTCGTGCTGGTGATCGTAATTGTGCCCGCGTAGTTGCCAGCGGGAAGCCCAGTTGGAATCACCGAGACGGTGACCTGGTTGGCGCCGGAGGTGTTTCCGGTCTGCGTCGACGATAGCCAGCCGCTTGAGGAGACCGATACGTTGAATGACTGCGCCGCGCCCGTCGATGAGATCGTCAGCGTCTGCGAAGGCGGATTGGGATTGCCCGGATTAAAGTTGAACGCCAGCGAGCCGGGATTCGACAACAGTTGCGCCGAGGTGCTTACGTTGAGCGTGACGAGGATGTTCTGCGATAACGAACCGGTTGTTACGAACACGGTGGCGGTATAGGCGCCGGGAGTCAGTCCGACTAGTCCGTTGGGATCGATCACCAGATTCAAGTACGAATTGCCGGGGCCATTCACGGCGGGAGAGGGCAGGCTATTGGTCGCCGAAGTCAGCCGCAGCCACTGGCCTGTGGTCGGGCTGACACTCGCCGTATAGTTCACGTTGCCCGGTGTATTGACGAGTACACCTTGCGAGGAAGGAACGGAGGTTCCAGTCTGATAGTTAAAAGTGACGTTGGTCGTCGAGACCGACAGTCCTTGCGACACCTGTCCGGGAATAAACGTAACGGGGATGGTGAGCGGTATGCCGCCCGTCGTCGGGGTAAGGGTGACGGTACCGCTATAGGTCGTACCCGTGGCGAGTCCAGAGGGATCGGCGTTGATGGTAATGGTCGCGGGAGTAACGCCTATGGTTGGATTAGCCGACAGCCAGGCGAAGCCGCTGTTGGTCGACGTGGAAACGTTGAAGTTCGTCGTGGTATTGGCCGAGATGGCGACGGTTTGCGAAGCAAGACCCGCGGAAGCGGACAAACTCACCGACGCCGGATTCGCCGAAAGCGGGCCGCCCGATACCGTACCGCCAACGGTCAGCGAGACAGCAACAACGGCCGATTGCGTGAAGACGCCCGGTGTTGTCCCACTGGCGACGAGAACCTGCGCGAGATAGGTGCCGGGATTCAGGCCGGTGGGATCGGCCGTCACCGAGATTGTCATCGGCGTCGTGCCGGTCGATGGCGTGACGGTAAGCCAGCCGCTAGTCGCACTCAAATACCGTGCGGACGCAGTCACGTTCAACGCCGCGCCGGAAGAATTGGCGACGAAAGTCTGCGTTTGGGGCGCTGTTACGCCGCCAAGCGTCGAAAACGTGAGTGTCGAAACCGTTACGCCAAGGGCGCTTGGCTGCGCATGAACGGCTCCGATGGCAAAGAGAACAGCGATGGGGAGGATACGGCTGGCGGCTCTGAGCATTTGGCTTTTATAATACCGCTAATTAAGCCGTGATCTTCGTAAGGAGCGGACTACTGCACCTGAATGCCGCGCTCCTCAAGAAGTTCGCCGGTAACGCGGAGTAGGTTGATTTGATTCCTGCGGTACTGAATGGTGGTGTTAACAAGCTGTGACTCGGCATTCACAAGACGGTTCTGCGCGTCGAGCACAAAGAAGATAATTTGCGTGCCGAGGTCGTACTTCTTTTGTTCGGCTTCCAATTGTTTTTGCGCGAGGTCGCGAGACACGGTGGCGAGTTTTACCGAAGCCTTCGACGATTCCAACTGACTGACGGCATTGAGTACCTGCAAACGAACCGTCTGCTCGAGACTGCGGCGTTGTAGGGTATCCTGGCGCTTCGTCAGCACGGCATCGGCGTAGTTGGCTGTCGCCGCTCGATCGCGGATCGGCAAACGCAATGTCAATCCGAACGAGTAGATCGGCAGCCCGAATCCGAAGAGTTGATCGAGTGCGTCGGTGAATCCGCCGCGAATCACGGACACGTTGCTGCCGTTACGTTGAAAGAAGTCGCCGCCACGGCCGGTCGAAGTGTAGTTGCCGCGCAGCGAGAGGTCGGGCCGCAAGGTATTCGACGCCTGCTTGAGCACGAGATCGTCTTGAGCAATACGTTCAACGTTCGCGCGAACATCGGGCCGGAGGCGAACGGCTTTAACAACCATCTCCTCGCGGTCGATTTCCTTGTCATCGGAGGGCGGCAGCGGCTGTTCGGTCAGCACGAGAGGCATGAGCCGGTACTTGGGATCGAGGTCGGCGCCGATCTGGCGGCGTACGGCGTCCTCGGCCTGTTGCAACCGGAAGCGCGCCTGCAATACCTGAATTTCGGCCGCGGCGTAGTTGGCTTCGGGTTGGTAGATATCGAGGGGGCTGATAGCGCCCAACTCCAACTCTTTTCGCGAACGCTTCAACGCTTCGGCGGAAAGTTCCAGCGCCTTTTCTTGCACGCGGAGCGTCTCGCGTGCGCCGACGCCGTCCCAGTAGGCATTCTCGGCCTGCGCCATTTGAATTAGCAACTGGTTGAGGAAGGTCTCACCCGACACGCGCACCCGGCTGCGGGCGATCGTGATAGGCAGCATGTTCACTTCTTTACCCCGGTTGCGGAGAAGCGGCATCGTGAACCCGAACGACATCTGCGCGTTCAGGGCGGGGTTGAAGAAGGCGAATGAGTTGTTGGTCGAAGTCTTGTTGGCGTTGAAACCGGCCGTGTACACCAAGCCGTTGTTGAGCGTCTGTTGATAGGCGAAGTTCATCGGCTGCACCAACTGGTTTAGTGTTTGCGCGCCTTCCAACTGGTTCGTTGACGCGGTCTTGGTGCGTGTCGAATTGAAGCTGCCGGTAAAGAATGGATCGAACGGCGCAAAGGCGCGCGTGATCGAGTTGCGGGTAATTTCAACAGCGAGCCGTTGGATATCGATGTCGACGTTATTTGCTAGCACAAGTTGCAGGTAGGACCGCAGCGACAATTCGAGTTTATTGTCGATCGCGAAGTCCTCGAACTTGCTGATGCCGCGCAACTCCACCTTCGGTGTTTCCTGAACAAAGTGGCGCTTGAACCAGTTTTCCTTTGGGAAGGAAGGCGCGTCGAGGATGTCCGGGTCTTTCAGTGTGGGCCGGAACGCCCGTTCCGGCGCTTCAACCGTTCCCAGAATCGGCGAAGGCGCGGGCGCCTGCCAGGCGAATAGGGAGTGCGTAAGCGTGAGCGAAAGAATCAATGCGATTAGTTGGCGGGGAAGCAACATGATTTCCAGATCTTGTTTTTATTCGTAACGGATCGCTTCGATCGGGTCGAGGCGCGCGGCTTGCATGGCGGGGTAGATCCCGAAGACGAGACCGATGCCACAGGAAACGCCGAAGGCGACGGCGATAGACGACGTCGTAACGACGGTCGACCACCCGGCCGCCGAGGCGATAATTTGCGAGAGTGTAACGCCGAAGATGATGCCCAGCAATCCACCCATGATCGAAATCAGAACGGCCTCGGTAAGAAACTGCCGGATGATGTCGCGCTGTTTGGCGCCGATCGCGCGACGAATACCGATCTCGCGGGTACGTTCGAGTACCGTCGCCAGCATGATGTTCATAATGCCGATTCCGCCGACAAGCAAGGAAATGCCGGCGATACAAATCATGACGACGTTGAAGATGAAGCCCGTGCGGCGGCGTTGTTCGAGCAGGCCGGCCGGAACCGTAATGGCGTAGTCGCCGGCGTCCTTGTGCGTCGCTGTGAGAATGGCGTTGATCACGTTCGACGTTTCAATCGAATCGGTGCCGTTCTTCACGCGGATGTACATGCCGTCGATCTCGTCCTTCAGATAGGAGTTCGAGTCTTCGAACCGGCGCATGACGGTGTTCAACGGTGCGATGACGAGGTTGTTGCCGCTGGCGACTTCAAGGCCTTCGACGCCCGTATCGGCGGTCGCCTGCGGCGCGAGCACGCCAACCACCTGCAGCCACGTGTCGTTGATCTTGACGAACTTGCCGACCGCCGGATCATAACCGAGCAGATTGACCTTCGCGGACTCGCCGAGCACGCAGACCGGCGCCGATCGGTCATTGTCCTCATCGTTGAAAAAGCGTCCTTCGACGACCTTGAGGCTGTTGATTTGCATGTAGTTCGGAAGCACGCCAATCAGAATCGGCGGATCGGATGCCGTCTTTGGAAGCACTTTCTGCGGCTTGAAACGTTTGCGCGGAGTGAGCGCTTCGAGGCCCTGTACGTTCTCGGCGATCGAACGGAAATCGCGAAAGCTCATGCCGGGCGAGATCGCGCGGCGCGCCTGTAGCTCGTTACGGTCCACGGCTTCCTTGGCTTCGATAATGATGTTGTTGACGCCCAGAAGGTCGATGTAACTCATCATTTCCTTCTGCGCGCCGGCGGTGATCGATAGCATGGCCACGACCGCGCCGACGCCAAAAATCATACCGAGCATCGTAAGCAAGCTGCGGAGCTTGTGAACCAACAAGCTCGACAGGCCCATTTTTATTTCGGGCAGAATGTCGGCAATCATCGACATTGATTGAAAGGCTCCTGAATCATTCGTTCTACTGCTTGCCGCCGGGGAGCGCATTCATCGGCCCGCCGCCGCCTTTGTCTTCCTTGGCTTGCTTGCTGCCGGGTTTGGCTTCGGGATTCGCCATCGCGATGACCTCGTTTTCCCTCAACCCTTCGGCGATAACCAACGTCGACTCGCTGCGTTTGGCGGGCTTGATCGGACGGGCGACGAACCTCTCGCCCTCCTTCACATAGACAACCAGCTTGTTGTCTTTCTCAAACACGGCCTGCGCGGGAATGTGGATCGCGTTCGGAATTTTTTCGACAATGATTTCGACATCGGCCAGCAGACCGGGACGCAGCAGCACTTCTAGATTCGAGTTGGCATCCTGATCGGGAGGAGGAGGCAACTTGGCGTTCTGGAAATCGGCCGGACTGAACTGGCCAGTGCCGCCGCCAAATCCGCCGAATCCGCCACCACCAGGGCCCCCAGGACCGCCGCCACGACGCCCACCACCTCCGCCTTCGCCGCCTGGGCCGCCGCCTTCGCCCCCGCTACGGCGTCTCCGCCCTTCACCGGCGGCTGCATCGCCACCAGCCTGAGCCACTTCCGGTTTCGCTCCCGCGGCGGGGCGTCCGCCAGCTGGAGCGGCGCCCGCGCCGCGAACCTTCGCCATCACGTCCTGAATCAGCTTCGTCCGTTCTTCGGCCGATAGATCCTGCATGCTTCGACCTTTCAACGCGGCCTGCATCGCTTCGCGCATCTTGGTGCGATCGGCGTCCGACATCGCGGCGCCGCCCGCTCCAGGCGCGCCGCCGCCGGCCGCGAACGGCATGCGCGGACCTCCGCCGCCCTCACCGCCAGGGCCCCGGCCGCCAAAGCCGCCGCCGCCCGGTCCACCCGCTCCGCCGCCGAAACCGCCGAAGCCGCCTGGCATTCCACCCGGCATTCCGCCGCCGGCCATCGCCGCGGCCAAACCGCCGCCGCTCGGCGTAGGCCGTTTCCGATTCGCTTCGGCCGTCGCAAGAATCCGCTGAATCTGATCCGGCTTGGCGCCGAGCTTCGTAAGCAGCTCCTTCATGTCGATCGAAAAGATCACATCAAACTTTTTCGCCGGATCCGACGAGTTCACGTTCGACGATGCCGTCGACGACATGGTTTTGATCTTACCCTTGAACTTTTCGTTCGGCACCGCGTCAAGCGCGATCACAACTTCTTGGTCTTCGCTCAGATTCGCGCGGTCCAATTCGCCAACGCGCGCCACGACTTCGAGTTCGGACAGATCCAACACGTCGGCAACCTGCATGCCGGGCTGCACCTGATCGCCCTCGCGAATATCGGGCACGTCGAAACCGAAGCCCATGCGCGACGACGAATTCTGGCGAATCGCCACCAATCCGCTCATTGGCGCCAAGACTTTGACCTGATTTAGCCGGCTCTTATAGCGCGCCATCTCGAGTTGCGCCTTCGATTTCCGCTCGCGCAACACGGCCAACTCCGCTTCGGCCTGTTCGTGGCGCGACTTGATGTCGCTCTCCAATTGGCTCAAGCGGCGCTTGGCCTCTTCCAGATTCAGGTCGTTTTTCTTCCGGTCGATGGCTGAAAGCAATTCGTTGCGCTTCACTTCCAATTCGGCGCGGCGCACCGAGTACCTCGCTCGAAGTAGCTCGACCTGATCCTGATTGCTGCGGATGGCCAAATCCGCTTCGGATTTCTTGAACTGCTCATCGATCTGATCCATTTCGAGCTGCTTTTCTTCCACCGACGAAACCAGTTCGGCATCGTCGAACTCAATGATCAGATCTTTTTCCTTCGCAAACGCGCCAATCTCCGCCAGTTTCGTAATCTGCACCGTGCCAAACAGATTCGGGGCAAATAGAACGGCCGACCGGACGGCGCGTAGTTCGCCGCGCGAGAACGTGCGGACAATCACGTCGCCTTTGCGAACCTTCGCGGTCGCGATACTGCTGGTCCGCGCCTCGGGAAGCGACTGCACAAAGCGGTAACCGCCCCACGCCGCCCCGACGATAACGCCGAGAATGATCAACCGGATAATTAGCTTCTTCATGACGGTTTCTTGGTTTCGATTCGGTTAGATTTTCTTGGCGCGTTTGGCAACTTCGTTGGGATCTTCCATCGCGATAACGTCACCGGCCTTCAAACCGTTGGTCACGACGATGTCGGTGTCGTTCCGCTTGCCGACTTCGATCGGCCGAATCTCGAACGCTTCGCCGCGCTGAATCCAGACTGCTGGCTTGCCTTTGCTCATGAAGCTGGCGCGAGCGGGGATCAGAAGCGAATCGGGCGCCGACTCGATAATGATCTCGGCCGTGCAACTCATGCCGGGACGGAGTCGCGGATCGACTTTCTCCAGCGTCGCGCGCGCCGGGAATGTCTTTTCCGTCAGGCCCATGCCCTTGTACAAAACCGCGGCGATCGGGCTGATCCAATCCAGGTGCGCTTTGAATTCCACTTCGGGGATCGCATCAACGCGAACACGCAGTACTTGATTCAACTGCAACTTGCCGCGGTCGACTTCGTCTAGCTTCAACTCGACACGCATCGAAGAGAGATCGGGAATCTCGGCGATCGCCGCGCCCGTCCAGGCGCGGTCGCCTTCCTTGAACGGCGGAGGCGTCGATCCAAAGGCGCCGTTGGTGCGCGTGTTCGGCAGAATGTTGACGATACCATCGTTGGGCGCGATGATCTTCATTCGCGAAAGATAACCCTTCGCGCGTTCCACATCGCGAACGGTCTTGTCTTTCTTGTTTTGCACGCGCTCGACATCGGCTGCTTGCGTGGTCTTGTGCGCCTTGATGGTCACGGTCACCTGATCCAGGTCGCCTTCCGCCGTTGTGACGTCGATCTCGTTTTTCTTGCCTTCGATTTCGGACAGAATCTGCGCTTTCGACGCTTCCAGTTTGGCGCGGTCGACGTTGTAGGTCGCTGTCATCTTGTTCATCGAGTCCATTTCACCGGTGATCCGGTGGGATGCCTGCAACTGAACAATTTCCTTATCAACCGTGCGCACCGAGGTCGTTCGTTCGATGTAGTACTGCTCCTGCGATGCAGCATCGAACTCAATTACCGTGTCGCCCTTGCGAATCGGCTTGCCCGACTCGGCCAGCAACACGATGCGGGCTTCCGGAATCTGGGGCGCCGACAATATCACGGAACGGGTGCTCCGCACCTCGCCGCGCGTTTTGACCGAGATGATAAACTCCCCCTTGCGCACGCGCGCCACTGGCACTTCCACCTTGGTCTGGCCGACGTTTTTGTAGGCAGCATAGCCGCCCGCGGCGAGCCCGCCCGTCAGCAAAACGCCAAGTATCAGGCGCCGGCGGTTACCGGCGGCCGACTGGCCAAGACGCACTTTAGGCTTTAGATCTTTCGACATGGGGTTTCACTCAAGGAAAAGAAGTTACGTGTTACTCGACGCGGTTTGCTCTTTGCCGCCGGGTTGTGGGGGAGGTTCCAGCGCCACGACCTCACCGGGCTTCAAACCGTTACGAATCGCGGCATGCGTGTAGTTTACAACCGCGATCTCAACAGTACGGCGTTCCCACACGCCTGCCGCGTTACGCACATGGACAAATGGTTTCGAGCCCGTTTCGGCGCCGCCGATTTGCAACGCTTCGGCGGGAACCACGGCCGCAGCCTCGGTGGTTTCGTCCAACACCACATCGGCGCTGACGCTAAGGTCCGGAATCACGCGCGGGTCCATCTGATCGAGCTTCAGCCGCACGGGAACGTCTTTCTTGAAGCTGGCTCGCGAGCCGCCCGATTTGGTGATCGCACCGATCATCACGACGTGTGCCTTTAGCTCCAGCCCCGGGAACGCATCGACCCGCACCTTGGCTCGCTGCCCGAGCCTCATCGACTGCACATCGACCTGATTGACCGTCGCATTCACCACCATCGAATTCTGATCGACGATCTGCATGAACATCTGCCCGGGAAAAACCTGGTCGCCTTGCTGAATGAGGCCGAACTCGCCGCCACGGAAGGTATTCTGCATCACAACCAATCCGCCCATCGGCGCCTTGATGATCATCTTGTCGGCGTTGGCTTCGGCACGTTTATACTCGACCTTCGCGGTTTGCAGATCCAGATCGGAGACCTTCAAGGTGGCTTTTTCACCGATGTCCACGTACTTGGCCGCCTCGTTTAACTGCTTCAAGTTCGCTTTCGCCTCTTCGAGCGCCAGTTTTAACCGCTCCGCGTCGATCGCGCCGCGAACCGGCGTCGTTTTCATATCGAGCTCGGCTTTGGAGACCGCGTTCCTTGCCGCCAGAATCTGTTGCTCGTACGATTTACGCGTCACTTCCAAGTTCGCGATCGCGGCTTTCATCGAGCTTTCCGATTGCTCCACCGTGGCGCGATAGTCGTCCAGGCGAAGCAACATATATTGCCGATCGAATTCGGCGACCGTCGCACCTTTCTCGACACGCACTCCATTTGGCGCCAAGGTCTGGAGTTGCATCATGAAGTCGCCGCCGGGGCTGCCGCCTCCGCCGGGGCCGCCGCCACGAGAACCACCGGAAGAACCGCCGCTTCCACCGGGAATCTGGCTGGCCGTGGATCCGAGGCCATCCGCGCCCGTGGAAGCCGAAGTCGTCGACCGTCCGCGCGACGTGGTAGCCGCGCGAGCGGTTGTGGGCCGAGCCGCCCGTCCGCTGCCGCCGGTTCGTAAATTACTGCTGCCCGCGCCGGCCGAAGACGAAACCGCGTCGCCAGCGACGCTCGATCCGCTGCCACCGCCACCGCCACCGGCGCCGGAGGTCGAAGCGACCATATTGCCGCCGGACATCGAGGTCGCCGACAACGTCGACTGGCCCCCGCTCGAAGTCGAACCGCCGCGCGATCCGCCGCTGCCGCCGCGGTCTCCCCCGCCAGACGACATCGAAACAACCATCATTCCACCGCCCCTGCTGCCGCCCATCATCATCATGGAACTACCGCCGCTACGCCCGCCGCGCATCGACGGCGCGATCAACGATACGTACTTTTCGGCCGCGGTCGCACCGGTAAGCCGGAGCGTCTTTTCCATCGGCGCCGAAGCCGCGGTTGCGGTGCGAATCGGCA
>VFZQ01000011.1 GCA_016871135.1 Acidobacteriota bacterium
ATTCGGAGGCATCGATAGTAGAATTCACCGCAAACGGAGAAGCTGTCCGTGCCATCGCATCCTCCGCGGAGATGGCTCAGGCGCCGGCCTGGTCACCCGACGGTAGCAAGCTGGCCTACCGGCAATATCTAAGCGCGGATACCGCAGCGGTCATTGTGCGCGAGTCCGCTACTGGAACAACACGCCAAGTCGTTCGCCTTCCCGTCCGCGGGACAATTCCGTCTCCTGCGTTCTCTCCCGACGGCTCCCGGATTGCATACAACGACAACGGAATGCTCTGGACCATCCTTGCGACCGGAGGAATCGCCACGTCTCTGGCCAGCGACACATCGGGAGATCGTCCGTGCTGGTCGCCGGATGGGAAGTGGATCGCCGCGATAATCGGGGGGCAATTGACGAAGATCCCAGCGGCCGGAGGCCCATCAGTCCAGTTGTTCGGTCCGACGGGAGGAAACTGTCTCTGGACAAACGTCGGCATTTTTATGATGGGACGCTCCGGCTTGGAGCGTATCCCCGAAAGCGGAGGTCAACCGGTCACTGTGGGCCTAGATATGCACGGCTCCATAGCGGCCGCTACACCCGACGGCTCTACCATCTCCATCCTAACCGTAGGAAACCAGCTACTCTCTTTCGACAGCCGCAGCGCCAAGGTGACAAGGACCGTCGGGCTGCAAGCTGATGGACTAGTTCGCGGAGTCTCCGTCCACCCAGACGGGAAACGCATCGCTGGCTGGACGCAAAAAACACTTTCCGACCTCTGGCTCCTCGAAGGCTTCCCCGTTCCGACAACCGGCCTCGAGCGCCTCTTCCGCAAGTGGAAAGACCCTTCGTAGCCCCTACTTCTTGTGAATATAAATCGGCCCGTTCAACGTCCGAAACGAAATCTCCGCCCCGCCGCCGTTGATCTTGGCCGTCACCGTGCGGTCAAATTTCAACTTATACTTCGGCCCGTCGCCGCGGCCAGACTCAGTGCGCGTAACAGTCGGCGAAACCTGCACATCAAAGTCGCTGTAAATATCGCCATGTTGACTGCTGAGTTTCAAGTCAGCCTTCGTAGCCGCGGGCAGCGTCACATCAATACGCCCGTTAAGCGTGCTGAACGACATCGGCTTACCTTCCGGTACGCGAGTCATAGTCACGTTTAGGCGGCCATTCAGCGCATGTGCGACGACAGGGCCGGAAACATCAACCAGCGTAATCGCGCCGTTGACCGTCTCCGCATTGACCTCGCCGTCAAGCCCTTCCACACGAATCTCCCTCGCGTTGACGGACTTCAGATTGACCGAACTTGCCGCGGGAACAAGCACCGTATACGAATTGCCACTCGCATGACCGGGCTTGATTGTGACAACGTTGTTCTCCTCTTCAATCGTCACGCCGCCACGGCCCAGATCGATCCGCTTCATGCCGTTCGGCGCTGGCTTGGCCGATGGCATCGGGGCATCGGAGTCAATGATCACCTCGCGGCCGGCATGGGGCTTAACGATGATCGAACCATTGACCGTCGTGAACTTAAGATGCGCCGGACGCGAGGGATCGCGAAGCGGGATCGTCATCCGCTCGGCGAGAACCGGCAGCGCGAACAGCAGAAGCGCGTATCGCACTACGGACGCCCCTTGGCCAGCGAGTGCAGCATTACCGAACCGTTCACCGTCTCCGCCGAGATCTTCGGCCCGCCGTTGCCGGCGCGCATCTGAACGCCGCTGCCGCGCTTGTAGACGATCTTGTTGCCGGCCTTTGTCTCCGACGATCCGCTCACACCAATCGGCGTCATATCGAAATCGGTAAACGCGTCGCCGTTGACGGTCTTCATCGAAAAGTCGGCGTTCAGCGTCGGCTGCAAATAAAGCGCCAGTTTCCCGTTCACGGTCTTCAGCGTCGTATCGCTCCGTGGGTTGTTGCGATACACCGCAGTCACCGTGCCGTTTACCGTGTTGATCTCGCCGCTGCCTTCGACATCGTTCATCTTGATCGAGCCGTTAACGGTTTTGATCTTGTAGTCGCCGCGCATATCCTTGATATCGAGCGAACCGTTGATGCTCGATATTTCCAGGCGGGCATCGCGCGGCGCCTGCACAACGAACTCATGCGAGAAGTGCTTATCGCGGCCGCTCCAGTTGCTTTTGCGTTTGGTTTCCGCGCCGCAGACGCCATCCGACCACGGGCCTTTGATTCCGGCCCTCACATGCTGCGCGTCGCCGCTGATGACGACAGCTATCTCGCGCTTCAACTCGTCGAGATCGGACTGCGTATCGCCTTTCAGTTTTTCATGCACCGTGAAGCGGACCTCGGCGCCGTTACCGGGCTCTACGCGAACCGACCCGTTGAAGCCGCACACGTGCAGCGTGCCTCCGGCGGCGAGTGGCAGTGACTCTTCTACAGTGCGCTTCGATTCGACGTCGCACCACGCGGGCGCGGCCAGCAATATCAAGACTGCGATTCTCATTGAAATCCTCGTTTCTGTGGGTTCGCAAGCACGGCTTGCACGTATTCTTTGACGCTTGGATGAATATTGCTGTTGTTGAGCAATTGCGGCAGGCGCGGGTCTTCTGAAAGGAGGTCGATGACCGCGATCTGCACCAGTGGCGAATCGTCGGCATTCAAAATCTGCCACATCGATTCGCGAGACTTCGTCGATTGAGGGAACCGGCGCAGCGCATCGGCGGCCGCGAGCCGCACGTCGACCGACGGATCGGCGCGCAGAGTGTGCGACAGCGCCTCGGCCAATTCCGGATCGCTCGCGTCGACCGAAGCCGAATACCGAATGCCGCGCAACCGCTCGCTCGCCGATTGTTGATCGAGCAGCGACAGCGCAACCACCTCTCGCAGGCTCCGCACCTCTTTCCGTAGCGAAGCGATATCGTTCGCCGGCGCGCTCGCGCGCCCTCCGTAAAACCCAAGCCCAGCCGCCAGCAACGCCGATGCCGCCAGCGCCAACGGCCAGTAATTCCGTGGCTTCGGCAACTGCAAGCGCATCCGCGGCGCAACCGGGGCCGGCATCGCCGCCATGTTCGACCACAGCGCCACACTCGCGCGGCACTGTTCGCAGACATCCAGATGCGCGTCGACTTCGGCGCTCGGCACTCCTGCGAGATAGTCGGCCAATTGAAGCTCCAGCGAACTGCACTCGGTATTCATCGTTTCGCCTCCATCGCCAGCAATATCGGGTCGCGCGACAGCGCCGCGTACGCCTCGCGCAACTGCCCCAGCGCGCGGAAAACGCGCACTTTCACTGTGTTGGTTTCAATCCCAAGCAACTCGCCGATCTGCTCGTACCGCAATCCCTGAAACCGGCTCAAAATCAGCAACTCGCGCTTGTCCGGCGCGAGCCGCAGCAGCGCTTTGTGCAACAGCGCGTGCTCTTCGTCGCGCTCCAAAGAGTGGCCGGAAGGTGCGGCGAATTCATGCTGCGCGGGCATCTCGGTTTCCCATTTCAACTTTCTCGAACGATCGATAAACGTGTTGTGCGCAATCCGGTACATCCAGCTTGTAAACTTCATCGCCGGATTCCACGTTTCGCCTTTCTTCAGCAGCCGCAGAAATACGTCCTGCGTCAGATCTTCGCTCGCCGAAGCGCTTCCGCTCATGCGATAGAAGTACCGGTACAACGCGGCGTGATGGCGGTCGAAAAGCGTGCCCAAAGCATGGGTATCGCCCTCGCGGACCGCGGTCATCAACTGCTCGTCTGTCTCAGTGAACTGCAAACCCGTTCTCGGAAGCTATTACGGACGAGTGCCGAAATCGTTACATCAACGTACCGGTTGACGACGCGAACTTCGGCGCGTCGATACCCATCTTGCGCAGCATGCTCAAGAATAGATTCGGCAGCGGATGATTCTTCTGCTTGTCGAACGCCAGGTGTTGTCCGTGTTTGAACCCGCCGCCGGCCAGAAGCACGGGTAGATTATCGGTCGTGTGTTTGTTGGCGTCTCCGAAGTTCGAACCGTAGAGCACCATCGACCGATCCAGCAGCGATTCGCCGTCTTCCTTCACGGCCTTCAATTTCGCGAACAGTTCGTTCAGCAGCTTGAAGTGCCACGTGTCGATCGCCGTCAACTGGGCGAGTTTGCTCTCATTGCGTCCGTGATGCGAAAGGTTATGGTAGCCGTCGGTGATTTGCACGCCTTCCACATCGATCGCGGGCGAGTTTGAGCTGTCGAGGAAGAGCGTGATCAGGCGGGTCGAATCGGTCTCGAACGCCAACCGCGCCATGTCGTACATGAGCCGGACCTTTTCCATGTACAGCCGCGAGTCGGCCGGGTCTTTCGGCTCCGGCGCGGTGGTCTTCGGCTTAGGCCGCTTCTCCCACTCCCGCGCCAGCACCAACCGCCGCTCAAGTTCACGCACGCCGGTCATGTACTGATCAAGGCGTTCGACATCGCGCTCACCGAGATCTCTCTTCAAGCCGCGTGCATGTTCGGCAACCGAATCCATGATGCTCTCGCCGAGCTTCAATCGGTTCATCTGCCGCTCGATCTCTTCGGCCGACCCCTGCAGAAACAACCGTTTGTAAATCGCCGACGGCGAATCTTCGCACGGAATCATTACACCGCCGCCAGTCCACGTCAAAGAGCGCTGACCACGATTCACGTTGACGCCAAACGTCAGTGACGGAAATCTCGTCTTTACCCCGATCTGTTCGGCCATCACCTGATCCAGCGAGATCGAATTCCGAAATCCGCCGTTGGCCGGATGCGGCGCGGCGGTAAGGAAACACACTTCCGACGCGTGGCTGCCGTCGACATCGGGATGCGACAACCCACTGAACACGGTGAAGTCGTTGCGAAACGCGGCGATCTCTTTGAGATACGCGGGCAGTTCGTAATCGCGGCCCGCTTTCGTTGGAAAGAACCCGCCGGGCAAAACGCCAAGATTGTTGCAGATCGCCAGCATGCGGCGTGGTGTTTCTTTCCCCTGCGCGAAGGCCTCGAGGTGCGGAAGTCCCAGCGCGACACCCGCGCCACGTAACAGAGTTCGACGTGTGATCTTCATTTGTGTGTGAATAGCGGGCTCTGAACGACTTCGCGCATCAGCGTGCGGAAGCCGTAGTTACTGGGTTTGGCGCGATCGAGAATCGCTTCAACCGCCGTGCGGTCGGAGAAGCGCACGGGCGCGCCGGTCGCGTAAGTGACAAGTTGGTTGACGACGTTGCGCGCGATCTTGCGCTCGTCTTGGAGCAGCAGTTTCTTGAAACCGGAGATGTCGCGGAAACCATCGCCCGATGCGTCGACGGGCAGCCCCAGCTTAAACGTGAAGTCATGCCCGTTCTTGCCGATGCCCTTCACCGCCTCGCCATCGTCGGTTGATCGATACCGCTCACGCCACGCGCCGAACACGTCAAAGCTCTCAAGCGCAAAACCTGGCGGATCGATCTTGCGATGGCACGCCGCACAGCTTGCAATTGACCGGTGTTTGTCGAGTTGCTGCCGAATGGTCGTTGCGCCCCGCGTGTCGGGCTCGACCGCGGGAACACCAGATGGCGGCGGCGGCGAAGGATCGCCGACGATGCGCTCCATGATCCACGCGCCACGCAAAACGGGCGAAGTCGTCGTGCCATTCGCGGTCAACTTCAGCACGCTGGCTTGCGTCAGCAATCCGCCGCGCACGCTGCCTTCCGGCAGGTCGACGCGCCGCATCTTCACGCCTTCCACGCCGGCGATTCCATAGTGCCGCGCCAGATGTGCATTCAAGAACGTGAAGCGAGAGTCGATCAAATTCCGCACGGGCAGATCGCGTTTGATCAGTTCTTGCACGAAGAGCTGGGTTTCAAACAGCGACGATTCGGTCAATAGATCGTCCAAATAGTAGTCGGGGTACAAAGTGACGTCGGGCGTGGTATCGCCGAGTTTGCGGAGGTCGAGCCAATAGTCGAGGAACGGATTCACAAAACGCGAGGGGTCTTCGAGCAGCTTGTCGAAGCTCGCGCCGGTGGGCCTGGTATGGGAGAGAAAATAGGACTGCCGCGCGGCGAGCGCCTCCGCCTTCAATCGGCCGGGCGTTTCCTCCAAGTACAAGAAACCGGGTGAACATAGCACCGCCGTGAATCCGGCCAGCCGATCGTTTCGCGCGATCGCGGTGTAGCGCGCGACTTCGGCATCAGCCGGCGCGCGCCGATAAACACGCGTCATGAACGCACGCATCGCAACAGCGACATCGCCAGTCATGTCGAAATGTACAGGCTGCTTAACGGGCCCTTCGACTTCCATCCACCGATAAGCGACCCCGGGTGTGCCTTCTTTAGTCGATTCCGGATTTCCGTGAAAACCCGGCCGCGAGCGGAACAGCCGCGCCGCGTCGGGCTGAATCGATTCGCCTTCCAGCAGCGTCACTTCCAACTCCTGCACGCCGGGCTCTGGCGACACATCGAACGACCCGATAAAGCGTTTCTCGCCGCCGCGCGCGAGTGCGTAAAGGCTTACCGGCTCGACCGTGCGGCCCTTCGACGTGCGCTCTCGATCGGGCCGCCACCACGCCGGCCGCGTCTTGTGATTAACCGGCCCCCAGATCGTGTGCACCCAAATCGAGTACGCGTTGAATCGAAGCTTGTATCGTCCGCCCGCGGGCGCGATGAACTTATCGAAGTGGTAGTTGTTGCCCGTATACGTGCCGGCCGTCGTCACGAATGCTTCGCTCTCGCGGTCCGCGGAATTCGTCAGTGGAACTTTCTCGTTCAGAACATCGGGCTGCGCATCGAAACCCAGCACGGGAATCGTCGCCCGCTCGGGATGGTTATTGAACGGGCCATAGCGCATCCGCCTCAGAAACGTTTGCTGGTCGCGGGCATAGTATCGGGTTGATGCCACCGGCGTTCTCGAAGCCTTCAACACCGCGCGCAGCGCCTGTTCCGCGGTCTCCATGTACCGAGCCATCTGCACGTGCGAGATATCGAGCGCGTTGCCGGATTTGTTGAACCGCGCTACCAAGCCGTCTTCCGGAAGTCCGTCCTTCAACTGCAGCCACGGCGCTTGCAGCACGTCTCGCAGCGTGCTTTCGTATTCGTAACGATTCAAACGCCGCAGCACGGAACGATCGCGCTTCGATTCGAAGGCCGTCAACGGTTGGGCAATCGCCCGCAGGAGCGCGATTCGGTCACCAGACTGAAGCCCGCCGTTCGGCGGCATGACGCCGTCGCGTACCGCGTCGTGAATGCGTACCCAGCGCGGGTCGGACCAACCCGCGTCGAACGCGCTAAGATCAATCCCCCCCCCGGCGCCTTCGCGCCCTGATGACACGTCCCGCAATGTGCTTGCAGCAACTGGCGCGGATCGGCTGCCAAGCTTACGCCGGCAATAAGGAAGAACAGTCGCATACCCGGAACCCTTCTAGCAAATCACAAATCGGCGGGGGGCGACAGCCCGGCCGCGAAGGGCGTACCTCCGCATCTGCGCTATCATCAAGAAGATCTCGGTCGCCTCGAAGCGGTGTTGCCGCGTCCTCGTGGGACAGAGCCCGGATTTGGTGGGAGGTGTCATTTGCGCGTTTTTCTGGTGAATCCAAGCGATCTATCGTTTGGGACCGCGGTTATCACGCCGCGCTGGCTCTTCGTTCTGGCCGCGGCCACCCCGAAGAGCTTCGGCGATCCGAAACTTGTCGACGAAACCATCGAGCCGCTGGACCTCGAGACGATCCAGAAAGGCGACGTCGTCGGCATTGGCATTCACACCGCCAACGCGGCGCGCGGCTTCGAAATCGGCCGCCAAGCCCGCGAACGCGGTGCTTGGGTCGTTTTCGGCGGCATTCATGCCACGCTGTATCCAGAAGAAGCGCGCGATCTTGGCGCTGCGCACGCTGTCGTAAAAGGCGACGGAGACTTGGTCTGGAAAGAGGTTTTGGCCGCGATCGAAAAGGGTCTGCCGGAACCGGTTTACGAAGGCGGACGCGTCGACGGCGAGCGATTCCTTCCCGCCCGCTGGGATCTCATCAACCGCGAAAACTACATGTGGGCATCGGTACAAACCGTGCGCGGCTGCCCGAAACATTGCAGCTTTTGCTCGGTCTGGCGCACCGACGGCCAGAAACCGCGCCAACGCAACATCGATCCCGTGATCGAGGAAATCGTGCAACTGCGCCGGATCGGCTACAAGTTCATCGCGCTCGCCGACGACAATTTTTATCCCGTCTCTGTGCGCGACATCGAGCTCGCTGAACGGCAGAAAAACGAACCGCGCATCGCGGAACTGAAGCGCCTCCGCCAGGAGCGTTTTGATCTCATGGCTCGCATGGCCGAACTGCCCGAAGACATGATCTTCTTCACGCAGATCACCATGGAAGCCGCCGAGGACCCGGAATTTCTCGCCGCGATGAAGAAGGCCCGGATCAAGGGCGCGCTCGTCGGCGTCGAAGCGGTCACCGAGGCCGGGCTGAAGGACATCTACAAAGACTTCAACCTCTCCGGCGACAATCTCGCCGCGCGCCTGAAGCTCTTCCGTTCAAGTGGTGTTCACGTCCTCGGCTCGTTCATCTTCGGGTTGCCGTCGGACCGCGAAGACACCTTCGATGCCACCGCCGAGCTAGCGAACACCGCCGATCTCACCTTCGCCCAGTTCGTGACAATGACACCCTACCCCGGCACCGTCGACTTCCAAAAGTGGGAGAAGGAACAGGGCGATCAGATGCCAAAAGTCGAAGGCGTTCCGATCAACCGTTATTGGCTCATCCCGGGCAACAAGCGGCCGAAGTTATACTTCACGCACCCGACTATGAGCGCCGAAGAAATTCGCACCCGCACCCAAACCGTGTGGGACAAGTTCTATTCGACGGCGAACGTGTGGAAGCGTTCCGCGTGTACGCCAACGATCAAGTCGCGCTTGGCGTTCTTCATGATCAGCAAGCTCTACCGGCAGATGTACGGTAACACCGGCATCGCCGCCGACAGCGCCCGCCGCCGCACGGCGTCCAACTCGGCGCGCTGGATCGCAAAGTACACGCGTCGCTTGTTCATGGCCAAGCCGATGCCAGATTTGCAAATCCCCGGCAAGACCGCGCCTTCGCCGTTGGAGTTGCGCGTTATCGCTTAGCGATACGTTCGAGAATCGCCTTGCGGCCCTGATGAAATTGCTCTTGTAGTTCCGTCAAGGGCCGCTTGACGTCTCCGTGCTTCTCGGTGTCAGCCTTCGCGCGTATCGACAGCATCGCCGAAAGGCCGCCGGCAAAGGAGACCATTGAACTCCGTCGGCCCGTTGCGTTAGCAAATCGCGCGGACTTCCCGTTCAGCATCCCTCCCAGGTGTTCCGCCGCTTCGACGCGCTTGCTCACAAACGGAATTTTGCCATCCGCCGCCCGGCAAAACTTCATCAGAATGGTCTTGATGATCGAGGTGTGGTCGTACTCTTTCGTGGACACAAGCTGCCGCTCCACCCACGGCGAGACGACAAACGCAGGCACGCGCGCGCCGAGGCTCGTGAAGGCGGGGCTCTCCGGCTCGGCTGGATTTGATTTCGGCGAGACGTGATCGAAAAAGCCGCCGTGCTCGTCGTAAGTAACGATCAACATCGTCTTCGACCACTGCGGGCTCGTCATTAACGCACGGGTAATAGCCATCAGGAAGGCTTGCCCGTGCGCGACGTCAATCGGCGGATGATCGTCGTTGGCGGATTCGGTATCGATAAACCGCTGATGCCACTCGTCGCGCGGATTCCAACCGAGCAGATTGTCACTCATCTCTCCGACATCCATGAAGTTTGGATCCACCCAACTCACGTGAGGCAGCGTCCCCTTCTCCGCGTCTTCGAAGAACTGGCCGATAGGCCGCAGCCGATTTGGCTTTCCACTGATGCGATTCTTGAGTTCGGAGGCGTAGCCCGCGTCGATGCAAAGCAAGGACGGAACATCCTGTGCGTAACACGCCCACTGAATGGGCTGGCCTTTATATTTGTTCGCGTCGAGCGTGCGGAAAAACGAACGCTGATCCAACGGCATCTGATTGTCCACGATCCAATGCAGATGCGGAAAGTGCTCATCCTCGCGATCCGGCACCTCAGCGTCTTTGGGCGCGCGGATCGCCGCGGCCGCTTGTCCGGTCATGGCGATGGTTCGATTCACCCACGTGTTGCCCGGAAACGAACTGAACCAGTACTTGCACACGCCGAACTCAGTCGCGAACAGATCGTAGGTGGGAACGTGCGTTGCCGGGTGGTAACCCATTACACGGCTAATCCGTTCGACAAAATCGTCTTTGGAGAGTCCGGCAAGCTCGCCCAACCCGTGACAACGTAGCAGCGCATCCCGTGCGAACCCCTGCATCTTCGAGGGCAGATAACTCCGCTTGTCGCTCTGCGGAAACTCGCCGTTGTCGGGCCAATGCGGATCGAACTTGCCAAGGATCGTAATGTCCTTACCTTTTCTGCGAGCGGTCACATCGGGCAGGGTGTCGCCAAACACTTGGCGCGCGACATGTTGGATCGAGTGCCCGCCGTCCATCTCGAGAAACGTGCTCTCCAGAGCGCGCGGTCTGAGTACCTCGTCGGCGGCAAGTATCGAGTTCCCGTCGGCGCCCCTGTAGCCAAACCCGTCCACATCGGTTTTAAGCAGAGTGTTTGAGATATCCGCATCGGAAGGCTCGACGAAGTCGGGCCGCTTGCGCTCATGCTTTAAGAAACCGAGCATCTGATCGAACGAGCGGTTTTCCAGCATGACGACGACAATGTTCTCGATCTTGTCTAAGTTTTTGATCGCGTAGTCACCAGTGGCCTCCGTCGCCGCAGCGATCTCGAAATCCGCGTCGTCGACCCTGCCGTTCTTCACAACCCACTCATAGGCGACGTCATACGCCACGACATTGTTGCCAGTGCGTTTTTCCTGCTCGAGACGAAACCGGGCCATTCCCTTCCCGCCCAGATCGTTGATCGGCGCACCGGCTGGAACAAGCAAGTGGAACGGAACAACGATTGGTGGAAACATCTCATCGGCAACCGCGTGCACGACGGCGCCGACGATCGCCTCGGCGACCGCCGCTCCTGCCGCGCCAATCACTCCCGCCGGTCCGGGAACAACCAACGTCCCAAGGCCAGCCGCCATCCCGGCCAGGAATCCTCCCGAGGCGACGGTTCCGAGGACGAGTGGAACGCCAAGGAGCGCCGAAACGCCTGCCGTGTACGCCGCGATCGTCAACTCGAAGAACTGTTTGCTCGACAGCCCGTTTTCCTCCATGAACTTCTGCATCCCGCCGAAATCTCTTTCGCCGAGATATAACGTCGCGAAGTAGAGCGAGTCGCGCCATAAACCGGGCCCAATTGGCATCTCGCCCAACTTGATGTTGATGGAAACCGGTTTTCCAACCTCGTGCAGACCCGCCTTCTTCCTGTCTTTCTTGCCAAATTCGCCCACCTTGAGCGGATTCTGCATCTTGTCGCGGTTACTGTAGATGTCGTGCGTGATAGCGCCGATGTAGATCTCGTCGCGGCCCCACTCGCGATGGAAGTCGTTGAGGCACGTAATCTGAGTCGCCCACAGTTCAACCTTGACTGGCCGCTCCGTGCGTTGCGACACCTCGTCCTGTAGCAAACCGCCGACGCTTTGGTCGATCTTTCTTTCGCTTTTCAGTCTCTGCCGCAACCGGTCCGCGGCCTTCTTCACCTCAGGCGGAGTAACAGCGTCCTTTTGCTTCGCCATCTGCGCCGCCTGCTTCACAATCAGGTCAATATCGCGCTGCGTATTCGCGTCAACTCGCTGGTTCGATTTTCGTAGCATCGCATTTCTCCTTAAACACACGCCGCCAGTGCGTCGCTCCCGATCGGCCGCCACACGGGGGCGCTTTCACGCCGCACACGCCATTCATAGTCCACTTCCTCGCCGGCGAGCCTCATCGATCCCGCCACCCGGTCCTCCGAACCATCCAGGTAGAAACTCAGAAACAACGGCGGGTCGGAAACCGCCGCACAGGCGGCCTCCATCAGCGCTTCGATCAGCGCTCCGCACAGAATAATGCTCGACCGCCCTTGCGACGGCGGGGCGAACGAGAAGTGAAGCGGCACGCCGATCAATATCGCCGCATTCCATACAAACGCAGCCGCAATCCGCTCAAACCGCCGCCGGTCGGCCGTGTGAATAGTCGCAAAGTACAACGCGCCGCTGGCGGGTATCTCGGCCAACAACGCGCCGGATTCGCAAACGGCCTCGCGCGCCTCGTCGCGTTTGTTCACGATGTCGTGCCCGATGACCGTGATCGGAACCGCCGCGCCATACGAGCGCGTAATCCGTAACTCCACCGCTTGCGGCACGGGGCGATTACAATCGGCCCCGCCCAGCCCAAACATCAACTGCAACCGCAATCTCTCGGCGGCGTCGACAGCCGCCTGCGAAGGCGCGCCTTCGCGGCGCGCCTCCGCCACCACCAGTTCGATATCGGCGCGTGTCTCGGCGTCGACTAGCTTCCACAACTTACGTTCCATATAGAACCTCGTATATCCGACAATTCGAGTCTAACCGGGAACGCGCACGGAAGTTGTAAGGAAAAGGTAAAGGTTATGCGAGGATTTCGCGAATGATCTCGCCGCCGACCTGGCTCAACTGCTTCTCTCGCCCGGCGTGCAGATAACGCAACTTCGCATCGTCGAGCCCCAGCAAATGCAGCAGTGTAACGTGGAAATCCTTGATCGGATGCACCGCTTCGACGCCCTGCAACCCCGTCTCATCGGTCGCTCCAACAATCGCGCCGCGCTTCACACCGCCGCCGGCAAGCCACGTCGACATCGCCGTCGCGTTGTGGTCGCGCCCCCACGCCTGCCCGCCCGCGCGGATACCGTTGTCCGGACTGCGCCCGAACTCGCCCGACCAGACAACCAGCGTATCGTCGAGCAACCCCCGCTGCTTCAAGTCCTTCAATAACGCGGCGATCGGTTTGTCGATCGCTCGCATGCGCGCGGAATGCGCCTTCTCAATGTAGTCGTGAGAATCCCAACCCATCACGATCACCTGCACAAACCGCACGCCCGCCTCCACCATGCGCCGCGCCAACAGACATCGACGGCCGACCGCGTCGGTGTCCTTATTCGAGCCGCCGATTCCGTACATCTCAAGCGTCGCCTTCGACTCCTTCTCGATTTCCAGCACCTTCGGCATCTCGGCCTGCATGCGAAACGCAAGTTCGTAACTGGCGATGCGCGCAGCCAGCTCGGCGTGTTCCGGATGCTGCTGTTGATGACCCTTGTTCAACGCGCCCATCAGATCCATCACAGCGCGCTGCCGCTCCGCTGTAACCCCTGCGGGCGGAGCCATGTCGAGCACCGGCGCGCCCGCAGCGCGTAGCGGCGTGCCTTGAAATTCGGCGGGCAGAAATCCGTTCGACCAGTTCGCGGCGCCACCCTGAGGGAAGGCTGTATCGGGCAGAACGACAAACGACGGCAAATTCTTGTTCTCCGAGCCCAGCCCGTAAGTCACCCACGAGCCAACCGCCGGATCGCCGCCAAACTGATTGCCCGTGTTCAGGTGATACAGCGCCGTCGGATGATTCACGCTCTCCGCGCGCAGCCCGCGATAGAAGCAAATATCGTCGGCGCATTCGGCAAAGTTCTCAAACAGCGAGTTCATCTCGACGCCGAGCTTCCCCGCCCTCTTAAACGTAAACGGCGACTTCACGTAGTAGCGCTCGCCCGTATTCATGTTGGCTTCAAACTTAGTGCGCTCTTTTTGGAACTTGGTCATGTGCAGCGCATCGAGCTTTGGCTTCGGATCGAATGTGTCGATGTGGCTCGGCCCGCCTTCCATCAGCAGGAAGATGCAGTTCTTCGCTCTGGCTTTATGATGCGGGCCCTTCGGAGATGTCATCGCCGAAAGCGCCACCGCGCCCAGCCCCATGCCGCCGCCGAAGAGGGCGTCGCGCCGTGAAACCATACCGAGCCGCGGCCGTAAGAGAGCAGTCTTCCTGGTGTTAGTAAACATAGACAAACTCGTTGGAATTGATCAGCGCCAAGGCGATGTCACCCAGCGCCCGCGCCTTCGGTGTGACCTCGGACGGATGCAAATTGTGCTCGTAAGCCGCCGGCGATTCCGGATGCGTGAACTTATGCTGCTCGCCAGTCAACTCGCTGGTGATCGAATGCACAACGGGCCGCGCCGCTGCGCGCGGGGCCGGGGCGGCGGCCGTGTGCTGCGCCAACAACTTTCGGTATGTAGCCGTCGCTGAGCGCAACTCATCGGCCCGAGGCGCCCGTCCCAAAACCCGCACAAACAACTCGCTCACATTGGAGACACGCGCGCCCATCGCCAACGCCATATCGTGCGCGAACTGGCTATTGAACAGCGCGAACGCCTGTGTCGGCACCGTCGCCGCGTCGCGCCGGTCGCACGACAAGTCCATGCTCGCGCCGTTGAAGACCTCGACCATCGGATCGACAAGACTGCGCTGCTGAAAGGTGTAGATCGTCCGTCGATTCCGTATGCGTTTCAGCGCGTCCGGCCGATAGACCGGCGACAGTGAGCCCATTCGGTGCAGAGGCTGGCGCGCCACGTCTTCATTGATATCCGGGAACACGCCCGGCCCGCCACGCTCTTCGCTCAACTCGCCCGCGACGAATAGAATACTATCGCGCAGTACCTCAGCCTCCACGCGCCGCCCTTCGCTGCGTGCCGCTTGGTACGCCTGGGAGTTCAGAATCTTGCGATGCACCGCCTTCACGCTCCAGCCGCTTTCGACAAGCTCGCTCGCAAGCCAATCGAGCAGTTCCGGATTCGACGGCTTTGCGCCCATCTTGCCAAAGTTGTTGGCATCAGCGGCTAAGCCCTTGCCGAAGTGATACTGCCAGATTCGATTCGCCATCACTCGCGCCGTCAGCGGATTTTTCTCATTCGCGATCCAGTTCGCAAGCACCGCGCGCCGGCCTTCCACAGTCTCTGGAACCACGGGCGACGGATACCCGCCGTACCGCTCCAACAGCGACAGCACACCGGGCGAAACCTTCTCCGCGGGTGCTTGAATATTGCCTCCGGGCAACACGTGCACATCGGCGGGCTTGTATTCGGCGCGTTTCGGATAGCGCATGTTTGCCCCGCCGTCCGTCTCGCCATTGCGCGGACCGCTCGATACCGCGAACGCCTTCGGCTCATAGCGATCAAGCGATTCTTTGTGCAGCGCATTGTGTTTCTGATAGAGCTTGTACTCCTCGAACTGATCGGGAGGAAGTGTCCCGCGGCCTTGCTGATAGCCCGGCGCCATCCGCTCCATCTTGGTCTTCACGTCGTCGGAGACCTTCTGCAAAAGCGATTTGCCGTAGGCAAGGTCGCTCGAATTCTCCGTGGGCAGAAACGGTAGTTTCGGCCGAGCGAACTCCGTTGTCGCGAAAACCGCCTGCATGCGGTAGTAGTCCTTAGTCGGCAGCGGATCGAACTTGTGATCGTGGCACTTCGCGCAACCGAGCGTCAGGCCCAGAAACGTCGCCGCCGTCGCATGCGTGACATCGTCGAGGAACATCTGCCGAGTCACCGCTTCCACCGACATGCCCGTATGCTCCCAAGGGCCCGCGCGCAGAAAACCCGTCGCGATCAGCGCTTCCGGGTTACCGGGAAATAGCTCATCGCCGGCGACCTGTTCGAGGATAAATCGGTTGTAAGGCTTGTCTTCGTTGAACGCGCGAATTACGTAGTCCCGATAGCGCCATGCATTGGGCCGCTCAAAATCGTTCGAGTACCCGTTGGTATCGGCGTAACGCACAACGTCTAACCAATGCCGCGCCCATCGTTCCCCGTAGCGCGGCGAAGCGAGCAAACGGTCGACAAGCCGAGCCCACGCATCTTTCGAATTGTCCTTCACGAACTCGTCAATCTCTTTTTGCGTCGGCGGGAGACCGGTGAGATCAATCGTCACGCGCCGGATCAGTGTTCGTTTATCGGCCTTCGCGGTGGACACACCAAGAAACGCATCGACCGTCTTCGCCTTATCGCGCGGCTTCGGCTGCCGAAACGCCCACAAATCCTCGGACTTGTAGTCTTCTTTCCACGCCGTCCACACTGCGCCGCCGTTGATCCACTCGCGCACGGCCGCGACCAACTCCGCCGAAGGCTTCGCGCCCGGGGGCATCTGCAAACCTTTGCGCCCCTCGATCGCGGCAAGCAGTAAACTCGCTTCGGCATTACCAGGCACAATCGCCGGCCCCCGCGCGCCGCCCTTCAACATCGCCTCGCGCGAACGCAGGTCGAGCTTCGACAACACCTGCCCCTCGCCATGACAGCCAAAACAATCGCGCTTCAGCGCCGACAGCACATCCAAGGCGCCATGCACCGAAACCGCCGCTGCGGCCAACGCCAGAATCCTCATGCGGAACTATTCTCTCAAAAACACGACGTACTTGATATCGGCGACCTGCTTCCCTTTCACCGACAACGCGCGCAGCGTCAACGGCGTGCGCGACTGCGTCAACTGCAGCTTGCCCGCGCGAAGCGGCTTGAACACTTTCACGAAAGATTCCTGTCCGCGATCGTGCCGGTCTTCCTTCTTACCGACAAGCGGCGGATCATTCACCGTCGCAATTTTCACCGTCGTCTTAGCCGAGCCGACCGACACTTCAATCTCCGATCCAACATCGCCGGCGCCGCACGTGTAATAGAGGTCGACGGCGTACGTGCCCGGCCGCAACACTTCGACGTCCCACGTAATCGCGTCCGCTGGCGCCGTCCAATTCGTGAAGTAGGAGTCGTTTGGCGCGCCCGAGCTTCGCTTCACGCCGCCGTGCGCGACACCATCGCGCGCGGGCAACCACGTCACGGTGTCGTACCCGACTGGATACGGACGATCGTCCTTGCCGGTCAACACCAGCATCTCGGCCGTCCATTTATCGAGCGCCTTTTTCAGCGTGGCAGCCTCATCGGCAAAACGCGCTGAGACATCGGACTTCTGATTTGGATCGGCGACCATGTCGAACAGTTTGCCCTCGGGATCGAGCCGGAACCGCTGCGTGCGAACGCTGGAACGCCGGTTTTGCAGTGAGAAAATCATGCGATCCGGCCAGCCCTTCGACGTGCCTTCCAGCAACGGCCGCAAGCTCACACCATCCAGCGGCTTCTTCGAAACGACTGGAACGCTCGTCATATCGGCTAGCGTCGGCAGCAGATCGATCGCGCCGGCGATCTGCGGAATCCGCGTACCCGGCTTAATGCGGCCCGGGAATCGCACCAGCAGCGGCGAGCGGATGCCGCCTTCATCGACGGTCCCCTTGCGTCCCTTCATGCCGCCATTCCAACGCCACCCATTCGGGCCGTTGTCGCTGAAATAAAGCACGAGCGTGTCGTTGTCGAGCCTCAACTCCTTCAACTTCGCCAACACGCGGCCAACGTTCCAGTCGATGTTCTCACACATCGCCAGCGCCGCCCGCGTGTGCGAGACGTCTTCAAGGTTCGGATTGGTCGCCTTCATCGCCGGATCCACGCCCGCGAATTTGTCGTAGAACTTGTCGGGCACCTGCATCGGCGAGTGCGGACTGTTGAACGGCACGTAGCAGAAGAAGGGTTTCATGCGGTTCTTCGCGATGAAGTCGATGGCGTGGTTGGTGAGGTCGTCGATGATGTAACCTTTGCCCTTCACCATCTGGCCGTTGAGGTCCATGTCGTAGTCGAAGTAGTGGCCCCAGTGGCCGCTGGTCATGCCGTAGTATTCGTCAAAGCCGCGGTAAATCGGGTGATACGGCGGCTGCGTGCCATTGTGCCATTTGCCGAAGATGCCGGTCGCATAGCCGGAAGCCTTAAACGTCTCGGCTATCGTTTTCTCATCCGTATTCAAGCGTTCGAGACCGGTCGACACGCCGCGCACACCGCCGCGGGCATGGTAGCGCCCCGTCAGAAATTCCGCCCGCGTCGGCGCGCAAACGGCGCACACGAAGAATCGGTCGAAGATCGCACCATCATTGCCAAGCGAATCGATATTCGGCGTCGACAGATTCGTGTTGCCGTGGATCGAAAGATCTCCCCATCCCTGATCGTCGGCAAGAAACACAACGACATTCGGCGCACGCCGCGCGCGCGGCTGGGCTGCGACAGTGAGCGAGCTGAAAAGGAATGTTCGTCTGTTCATTGCTTAATCGTCCAACATCACTTCCGACTGCTCCATCGGCCGCGGCCTTAACGACGGATCCCGCATCAACATCCGCGCGCAAGTATTCCATCGCAAGATCGCGTCGTCGTTGCCCGGCGGCCGCAACGACTCCGCCTGCTCATACCATTGCATCGCCTCGGTCAACGCCTCGTACGCTTCGAAACACGCAAACGGCGAACCGCGCCGCAGCCGCGCCATCGCTTCGCGCTCTTCGATAAGCCCCGCGAAGTAGGCCCGCTCATACGGATCGCGCAACTGCCGCAAAATCTCGCGCGCCGAGTTCGCCGGCACGCCCTGCGCGAACTGATCGGTACGCGTCAACAGCAGCGCCAGCAGCGCCTTCTGATTCTCCGGGTCGACGCGCAACACGTCGAGGCAAATGCTCTCGGCCAACCACGATTCGTTCAACAGCCGGTACAACTCCACCTTTTCAAGCGCCACCGGAATCGACTCCGGCGAAATCGGCTTCAGATCGAACATGGCTCCCTCCCTAGCGGAAGATCTTGAACAGTTTGCCGAGCGGATCGTAGAACTCGTCGACGACGCGCTCCTTCAACGGGATGATCGCATTGTCCGTAATTTTGATCTCTTCCGGACACACCTGCGTGCAGCACTTGGTGATGTTGCAATACCCGATGCCTTGCGTGTCTTTCAAATCGGCCAGCCTGTCGTCGGAATCGAACGGATTCATCTCCAACGCCGCCGAATACACAAAGAACCGCGGCCCGATAAATTCATCATGCAAGCCGTGCTCGCGCAATACATGGCACACGTCCTGACACAGGAAGCACTCGATGCACTTGCGGAACTCTTGCGGCCGATCGACATCGGCCTGCTGCGCATTCCACGCGCGATTGGGATCGGACTTGAACTTCTTGATCCCCTCTTTTACCTTGTAATTCCACGACACATCGGTGACCAGATCCTTCACATGCGGGAAGGTCTTCATCGGCTCGACGGTCACCGGCCCGTTCAGATCGAGTGTGTTCAGCCGCGTCATGCACATCAGCCGCGGCTTGCCGTTGATCTCGGCCGAACACGATCCGCACTTGCCCGCCTTGCAGTTCCAGCGCACCGAGAGATCGTTCGCGTCCGCGGCCTGGATCTGATGGACCGCATCAAGCACTACCATCCCTTCGGTCACTTCGGTCGTGTAGTCCTGATAACCGCCGCCACCGCGCTCGCCTCGCCAGATTTTGAAAGTTGCTGTGGCCATGGCTACTTCATCTCCTCGATAATCTGCTTCAACTCGGCGGTCATCTCCGTAACCGGAACGCGTTCGAGAACCTGCTCGCCGTTGGAGCCGCGCTTGATGATGGAATTAAACGACGCGCCCTCGGCCGTCTTATCCGGAAAGTCGTCACGGAAGTGCGCGCCGCGGCTCTCTTTCCGTTCAATCGCCGACCGCGCGATCATCTCCGACGCTTCGATCATGTTCGGCAAGTCCATCGCCATGTGCCAACCGTTGTTGTACTCGCGATTGCCATGTACATGCACCTTCTCCGCGCGCGCACGGAGTTTCTGCAGGCCTTCGACGGCCTGCTCCATCTCCTTCTGCACACGCACGATGCCGACAAGATTCTGCATCAGATCCTGCAAATCGTGATGCACCGCATACGGGCTCTCGCCGCCTTCGCGGTCGAACGGCGCCAGCGCTTCACGCGCCGCTTCTTCCACCTGCGCGTTGTTGACCGACCCGCCTGTGTGCTCCTTTGCCCACTTCGCGGCAAACTGCCCCGCACGATGTCCGAACACCAACAGATCCGACAGCGAGTTGCCGCCGAGACGATTCGCCCCGTGCAGCCCCGCGCCGCATTCGCCGGCCGCGAACAGCCCCGGCACCTTCGACATTTGCGACTCCGCGTCCACCTTCACGCCGCCCATCATGTAGTGCGTCGTCGGACCCACTTCCATCGCTTCTTTCGTGATATCGATATCGCCAAGCTGCTTGAACTGGTGATACATACTCGGCAGCTTGCGCTTGATGTGATCCGGCGCGTTCGGAATCCGTTCTTTAATCCAGGCGATGTCGAGAAACACGCCGCCGTGCGGACTCCCACGGCCTTCGCGCACCTCGCGCTGAATGCAGCGCGCAACGTGGTCGCGTGTCAACAACTCGGGCGGCCGCCGCGCTTCTTTGTCGCCCTGCGTATAGCGCCAACCCTCTTCTTCGTTGTCCGCGGTCTGGCCTTTATAGTTCGCCGGAATATCTTCGAACATGAATCGCTTGCCGTCTTTGTTGCGCAGCACGCCACCTTCGCCACGCACGCCCTCGGTCACAAGAATGCCTCGCACGCTCGGCGGCCACACCATGCCGGTCGGATGGAACTGCACGAACTCCATATCGAGCAACTCGGCGCCGGCGCGATACGCCAGCGCGTGGCCATCGGCGGTGTACTCCCAGCTGTTCGACGTAATCTTATACGCGCGGCCAATGCCGCCGGTCGCAAGGATGATCGCGTTCGCGCGGAAGATGCGGAAACGGCCGCGCTCGCGGTCGTAGCCGAACGCGCCAACAACACGGCCCGCGTCCATCAGCAGCGTGAGAATCGTCACTTCCATGTGGAAGTCGATGCCCTGATGAATCCCGTGATCCTGCAGCGTGCGGATCATTTCGAGACCGGTGCGATCGCCCACGTGCGCAAGCCGCGGATAGCGGTGCCCGCCGAAGTTGCGTTGCAGGATCTTGCCTTCCTTCGTGCGGTCGAAGATCGCGCCCCACTGCTCAAGCTCGCGAACGCGGTCCGGCGCTTCCTGCGCGTGCAACTGCGCCATGCGCCAGTTGTTCAGGTACTGCCCTCCGCGCATCGTATCGGCGAAGTGAACCTTCCAATTGTCGCGGTCGTCGACATTGCCCATCGCCGCGGCCATACCGCCTTCGGCCATCACCGTGTGCGCCTTGCCGAGCAGTGATTTGCTGACGACCGCCACCTTCACGCCCGCCGCCGACGCCTTCACCGCCGCGCTCAACCCCGCACCGCCGGCGCCGATCACGAGCACGTCATGTTCGAATGTCTGGTAATCGCTCATCGCTACAGAATTCTCCAGTCGTGCCAAATGCCCATCGAGCACATGCGCACATAGAGGTCGGAAAATCCGACCGAGAAAAGACTCAGCCACGCGAACCGCATGTGGCGCTGATTGAGGCACGACGACCCGTCGTACATCTTCTTTCGCAACGGCGATTTCGAAACTTCATCGATCCGCCCGCCGACCAGGTGGCGCAGCGAGTGGCAGCCCAACGTATAGCTGCCGAGCAGACACGTGTTGGTCAACAACACCAACGTGCCCACGCCGATGCCGAAGCCATCGGAGAACTGCGTCGCCAGATAAACGTCGTGTGCGAGGAGTACGATGAACGCCAGCGCGAGATACAAAAAGTACCGGTGGATGTTTTGGAAAATCAGCGGGAACGCCTGCTCGCCGCAGTACGACTTTCGCGGCTCGCCCACCGCGCAGGCCGGCGGATCGGCCCAAAAGGCTTTGTAGTATGCGCCCCGATAGTAGTAACAGGTGAAGCGGAATCCGCCCGGCGCCCAGAGAATCAGCAGCGCCGCGGTAAACGGCACCCATGTCGGCCACCACGCCGGCTTCGGTCCGAACCATGCTTCCGATGATCCGAAAATCTCCGGAGAGTAGAACGGCGACAAGTACGGGCCGAAGCGGTAGTGGTCGCCCTGGAACGCCGCCCACGTGGAATAAACGATGAATGCTCCGAGGCCGAGTGCAACGGCCAGCGGCTGTTGCCACCAGGCGTCTCGGCGTGAAGTTTGGCCGAAGCCATTCTTCTTTAGCGGAACGTCGATTGAAGACAAGGACACACCTCCCGATCGCGTGAAACACTGCGCATGCGCGAACTGGTTAGCATATCGTTCGAAGCCCAGTCCCCGCAAGTTTCACCCAATCGAAATTTCCGTTGAAAGTGGCAACCTTGCGGCAGCCGCGCGCTTTAAGTAGCATCGTTGCAGAGCCTGCCACATGAACAAATACTCGCTTCCCGTCGCGCTACTGGCGGTGGCTGCCGTATGTACCGCACAAGTGATCACCTCCAGCTTGTTCGGTGTCGTCACCGATCCCTCTGGCGCGGCGGTGCCATCGGCCCGAATAACAATCACGGCCGACGCAACGGGAATCTCGGCATCGGCCACGGCCGATTCGGGTGGTGAGTTCTCGCTCACCTCCCTTCAAGCCGGCCGCTACACAGTGCAAATCGAAGCGAATGGCTTCCAGACCCTTCGGCGAACCGGTTTGGATCTCGCTTCCGGCGCGAGAATTCGCACGGCGTTTCAGTTGGAGGTCGGCGCGGTCCAATCTA